>CAIVHJ010000265.1 GCA_903905665.1 uncultured Phycisphaerales bacterium | reverse complement strand
TTCACACGACTGTACCGGAGTGCGCGTTCTCTTCGTCATTGGAACAACCACCGGCATCGTAATTCAGTTTTTTTGGCAATAGGCGATATGAGGGATGCCGACGTGATTCCCTCGTCGATCGGAATTGCTTCACTGTGAATTGAGGGAAAAATGTCCAGCATCGACCACGAACTCAAGGAAATCACGCAGCGGTTGGAAGCGGGCCGGATAGAAGAGGCGGAAACCCGATTGCAAAACACGCAATCTGAAGGTTCGCAACGCGTTGACTGGTGCCTGCTCAAAGGGCAATGCATGTTGCGACAGGGACGCCTGCCCGAAGCACAGGAATGGATCGAGCGGGCGCTTGAGGTCGAACCGCACCAGCAGGAGGCCACTTTTCGGCTGGCTTTTGTCTGTGATCTGATGGGGGACGACGATCGGGCATTGAGTCTCTATCGAGAGTGCGTCGATACGCCCCCCGTGCACGTTCATGCGTTGATCAACCTTGCGGTTCTGCATGAAGATCGGGGAGAATACGATCAGGCGGAAGAGTACCTCCAAAAAGTTATCGAACAGTACCCCAATCATGCACGCGCGCAACTGTTTCTCGAAGACGTCCGAAGTTCCCTCAACATGCACTACGATGAGGATCAGGAACGCCTTCGTGAGAAAAGCAGCGCCGTCCTCGATACGCCGATCACGGATTTTGAACTCAGCGTTCGCAGCCGAAACTGCCTGAAAAAAATGAATATCTTCACGCTCGGCGACCTGCTCAGATCGACCGAAGCCGATCTGCTCGCCTACAAAAATTTCGGCGAAACCTCACTCAACGAGATCAAGGCGATGCTCCGCCAAAAAGGACTGCGACTGGGACAAATCGCCGAGGAGGGACAGGGAAACCTGGCCGGTGGCATTTCGGCGGAGTCTCAACCCCACGTGGACCCCGCCCTTCTGAATAAATCCGTCAGCGAAATGGAACTCTCCGTGCGTTCCCGTAAATGCCTTCAACGCTTGGGCGTTGCTACCATCGGCGAACTGGTGGCACACACCGAAGCCGAATTGCTCAGCATCAAAAACTTCGGACAAACCTCGCTCAACGAAATCAAACTGCGCCTCGCTGATTCCGGAATCTCCTTGCGCAAACTCGACAATCGTCTCCTGCGGAAACCGGAGGGTTGAATTCGGATGGTTCTCTGGTTCCCCGCGTTCTGTTCGCGCGACGGGAAAGCACACGCGTCGGATCGTACCCGTTGGGGTGACAGGATCGAAATTCCGGAATTCCAATGATACACAAGCGAGAGTGATCGTCCATGCTGAAACACCTGTGGATCTCGTGTGTCGGATTCGGATGTCTGATCGGTGGAACGGAATGCAGCCCATCGGGCGGATCGACCCCGTCTGCTCCCTTGTCCTCCAGCCGCGCGATCGGTCTTCCGCAAAATGAACCAGCCAAGGAACCTTTCGTACGAATCCTGCTCTTGCAGGATGTCCCTTCTTTGTATCTCGCCCTTCACGGACCTTATGAAATCCGTCACAACGATGTCGTGTTGCAAATCGGAGACGGACTCCCAAAAACCAGAGTTCAGGCCGGTTCGGCAGAAACGCCCTCGCTCCAGATTGGGGATCTGGTTTATGAGGCGGATCAATTGGAGATTGTCCCTCGCCAGTCCGGTACGCTGGAAATTTTTTTTGAAACGTCCACCGGAAAGTGGATGAGCCATCGTTACGAGGGTTCGGCAGTTTTGCACGCGCATGCCCCGGTGGCCCGCGCGTCAGGATCATCGTCTGGGAATTCACCCGCCACGGTGGACCTGGTCAACGTCGTGAAACTTGAACATTATCTGGCGGCTGTGTTGGAAGCGGAATTGTATCCCAATTGGCACATCGAAACCTACCGCGCGCAGGCGATTGCGTCTCGAACCTATGTGTTGTTCGTCATGCGGACTTTCGGTACTCGGCGGGCTTACGACGTACACGCGACAGAAACCTCGCAGGCTTATCGGGGGATTGACAGCTTCGCTCCGGGCGCCAAGTCGATGCAGGCGGTACGCGACACCCGCGGTGTCGTCTGCACGTGGCCCTCACCGCTGGGAGACAAAATCTTCTGCACCTATTTCAGCGCTGCCTGCGGAGGAAAAACAGAAAACGTCGCCGATTGGTTTGAACTTCCGTCGATCCCGCCATTGGCGGGCGGAGTCCGGTGCGATTACTGCCAGATCGACAACGGCAAACAGGTCTATCGCTGGGGACCGGTCCTGATCTCCAAAAAGGAAATCTACGACACCCTCCGAAGTCGTGACGCCAACGTCGCGGCACTCGGTGGTTTGCAGACGATTCGCGTCGGGTCCGTTTCTCGTCACGGGCGACCGCGGATTCTGACGCTCGTCGGCACGAACGGTCAAACGCTGGACGTCGTCGCCTATGATTTCCGGTTGGCGCTGGGCGGCTATCGCCTCAAGAGCACCGACTTCGTTCTGGTGGATCGGGGCGATTCGATGATCTTTTCCGAAGGCAAGGGATTCGGTCACGGCGTGGGATTGTGTCAGTGGGGCGCCGAGGGCCAAGCCCGCCTGGGTCGCCGCGCGTCGGGAATCCTGTCCTACTATTACCCCGGTTCGTCGCTGCGCCGCGCCTATGAATGAATCACTGGTCCAGAAGCGCAGCACAGGCACCGGGTCTGCGATCCTCCAGTTGGGAAACCGTTATGATTACTCAAGGAGACGAGCCAAGCAGGTTGCTGAGTGACGTGAGGTCCAAACCGGAGCCGGTGGAAGCGGCGGTGTTCGTCGTGCCGTTTTGATCGTCTGATAAACCCGCGAACATCGCCTGAATCAGTATATTGGCCGCCGAAACCGTCGTGGATTGAAGGCCGGAAAGAATGGCGTCACGAACGGCGGGATTGCACTGGCTCGCCTGAAACAACGTCCCCCCCAACATCACCATCATCATGAAACGAGCCGTTCGAGTTTTGCATCGTTGAAACATGGGAATGGCACCTCCCGATTGGACCGGAGATCATTCTATGACTCACCGAGCATATTGTACACAAAAATCCCACGGAAGGTTGCAAAAGAAAACGCCCGGATATCCCTCGAAGTATCCGGGCGCTAATAATTCAAATCCTATGAGCAAGGCATTGACGGTGCTGAGGTCTGGCCCTGCATCGGCACAACGGTGATTCCGTCACGGTGAAGTGCCGCCAGTACCTGAAGTATCGCCGGTCAGGGTATCAGTCAGTTCATCGCTCTGACCCGCCTGATCCAGCGACGTGAACAATGCGGATGTCAAAGTCTGCAGTAGTGTATCGGTGGCGGAATTTAATCCCGTCAAAATCCCCGATCGAATATCTTGATCACACCCGCTGAGCTGGAAACAGGCCCCTCCCATGCAAATCAACATCGTCCAGCACATTACCTTCCGAAAACATGTGTTTTTGTACATACCCAAACTCCTCTCAGACCGTTACACAAATCCGCTGAACCGATGGACCCTCCAAGGTCCACCGCCCAAAATGCTGGTATAAACATCGGCGGATTGCTCCCCCGTGTTTAACCAAAGCCACCCATTGTCATGCGTTCTTTAATCATATCGGAACTCAACCACCAAGAAGACTAATGAATAACGACAAAGACACAGATGTGTAACGTGTTGTAAAAAAAGAAGTTACGACGCTGCGGTGGAATAATCCCGTCGAGGGTGGGTTGACAACCGGCTGGAAACTGCCGCAGACTGGCATTTATGAAAAAACGAACCCGAAAGACGGTGGCGCGTTATCACGACCGGGTGGCGGGTCGATACGACGCCATCTACAGCGATGCCTATTGGCGGTGGCACGACACGCTCACGTGGGACTATCTCAAACCTCACCTGCCCCGCGTTCAAAGCGAACCAATCGTCGATCTGGGATGCGGATCGGGAAAGTGGGGCATCAAACTCGCCCAAAGCGGTTTTCATGTCACGTGCGTGGACATTTCGATTCAGATGATCGAAGTCGTCCGCCGAAAAGCGCACGACACAGCGATGGACGACAAGGTGCAATGTGTCCAGGCGGATTTGATGGATTTGTCGTCCCTGCCGGCTGAGCACTTCGAACTGGCGGTCGCACTGGGCGAACCCTTGTGCTCGACGGAATCCCCGCATTCTGCGCTCAAACAAATTCGCCGAATTCTCAAACCCGGTGGTCGGTTGGTGGCGACGGTGGACAACCGGCTTCATGCCATGGAACATTATCTTGAAAAAACGGACCTCGACGGATTGGAGCAGTTCATCCAAACGGGACGAACGCACTGGTTAACCCGCGATCCGTCCGAGCGGTTCGAGTTGCACACCTTCAGCCCGGCGCAGATCAGTAAACTGATCGAAAAGTCGGGTTTCGAAATGGTCGAGCGGCGCGGCAAGACGATTCTGCCGATGCGCCATTATCAGCAATGGCTCGAAGACCCGCCGACGTTTCGGCGCCTCTTGCAGATTGAGAAAGAACTGTCGCGTGATTCCGACACGCTCGGCCGCGCCCCGCACATTCAATTCGTCGCGCGAAAGATCACGTGAGAGATTCCTCGCCGCCCCGTCATCGCACGCACCAAGCATTTCAGTTCAGGTTGACGGTGGGGGCAAGGCGCATGGTGTGGTCCTCGATTTCGAAGAATTCACGTTTTGCGAATCCGAACATTCCCGCAACCATATTTGATGGAAAGACTTCGATGCGATTGGCGAGATCGCGGACGTTGGCATTGTAGAATCGTCGCGCGCGGGCGATGCGATCTTCGGTGGTGGACAATTCGTTCATGAGTTTGAGGAAATGCTCGTTGGCTTTGAGGTTGGGGTAGTTTTCGACGACGGCGAAGAGTTGTTTCATCTCCCTGACGAGTGCGTTTTCGTCATTGGCCTGCGATTGCGGTGTGCCGTGGTTGGCGGCGGCGGTGTTTCGCGCGCGGGTGACCCGCTCGAACAGGTCGCGTTCGTGTGCGGCGTAACCTTTGACCGTTTCGACGAGATTCGGGATCAAGTCGTATCGTCGTTTGAGTTCGGTATCGACATCCGACCACGATTCATCGCACGTATTCCGCATCCGCACCAGCCCATTGTACGTCCCGATGAACCAGATCAACCCGAAACCAAAGATTCCAAGAATAATATATAATCCGATCATGTGGGTTCCGACCTTTCCTGAAAGATGGTATTGTTGAAGTCATCTCATCAACGTGTAGCATGTAAACGTGTGCCACCGGCATCTTGCCGGTGAAAACCAGGGCTAATGTACTGATGAGATGACCTTTACTTATCCTGCTTAGCGATGATCCCCAAGCGGATCAGTCGTTGAACCATTTTGTACACGTCGCTTCTTTCACGTCCTTTGCGAGCGCCAAAATAAATGAACCGAATCGTGATCGTAATCTTCGAGCCTTCTTCCTCCACCGAGTACAGACCTCGATAGCGCGATACTTTCATGCTGTATAGACCGGCGAGCGATCCCACCAGCGGTTTATGAACTTTACTGGGATCATCGCATCCATACAGAGCGTTAATTTTCTCTCGAAAGGCCTGCCGTACTTTGGGTGGAAGTTTTTCAAACGACGCACGGGCTTCGGTGGTGAATAAGATGACGGGGTGTCGCTTCAAAACAGTTCTCTTTCAACGTTTTTCCAGTTGTGTACTCGTCCCGCTTTGACATCGCGCAAACTGCGTTCCAGAGAATCGAGCGCCGTCGGATCGGATAAAATGTCCAAAGTCTCAAGCAAGGATTCAAAATAATCCACATCCAGAATCACGACCGAATCACGTCCATAGCGAGTCACGCGCACCGCTCGCCGGCTGCTCTTTTTCAGAAAATCTTCCATGCGGGTGAGCTTCCGACGGGCTTCGGAAATTTCCATGGTGTCCGCCATCAGCCACCTCCTTTCCACCAAAGAGTATAACCTATCTTGTACAAGAATCAATGTAAAAATTGTACAACATTCTTACGGGCCGTTTCGAAGTCGGAATCCGTGCATGGGTACCCATTTCCCCCCGCCCGGAATGGGTTGGGTACGATTTGGCATGATTCGTACCCAACATCGGCTTCGATCGGAAGCCCAAGTTGCTACGATGGCTTAAACACGTAGAATCGTTCAAGTTGGGCTCATTTTTTTCGGATGCCACAGCTGCATCATTTTTGCATGAGTTTGTTGCCGGATATTCATTGTGCACTTTTGTCCAAATTGGACCACGCTCGCTCCATTGGTGCAAGGTCCGATGCCGAAGCGCCGGAATCGGGATGAGACACACGCCGCAGGTCGGTAAAATCAGGATTGCCGCTCCAAGGGAGGACGTAACTTGTGTTGTGAGTGGGTGATACAGCATGTTCAGTGTCACTTGAAGATGGGTTCGTTTGGTAATTTTGCATAGAGGGGGGGGGAATTATGAATTATGAATGAGGAATTATGAATGGAAAACTGCATTAAGAACATTGGTTGACCCCAAAGAAACACATCCCATCGGGATGGTCGCCTTACAGAGAAATCGAAGATCGTATCCCTAGCCAAGAACGTCCATACCTTGGCTCAATGTCAGCGTCGACTTATGCCCCTCACCCTACCCTCTCCCCTGAGGGGAGAGGGATCATAAAATGAACACACTCCGGGATTACATCAATCAAGTACCACCCAACCTTTCCCAACAGGCAGAGAGGTCGCAAAGAGTCTCACTAGGTATACTTACTCAGCGCGCTATAGAAAAATCGGGGGATTGATATAACTATTTGTGAAATAATGGATTATGTCACAAAGAATGTTGCGTTGTGCTATTTGTCGAGGGAGGATGTAGAATCAGAGTGATGACAGAAACACCCTTCGGGCGGGAAGCAACAATGTGTCAGGAGAACAGAAGAAAAGATTATCCATTTGCCGGACGATCGGTGGGGCGGTTGGTTTTTTTCTCGTTTATTTTTTCTCTTTCTTCTTGCTCATTTGCTTTCGGTCAGGATTCGACCGATCGTCTTTACGAGTCCGCGAAGCAAGCCATCGAAACGAAAGACTATGCGCGAGCCGTCACGTTGCTGAAAATGCTGGTCGATAGCGATCCGAAAAACGTTTCTTATCGGTTGGACCTCAGCATTGCGCAAAGCGGCAGCGGAGACGTTGATGCCGCCGTGGAGAGTCTCCAAAAAATTCTGGAGATGGATCCCAAGCACGAAGAGGCCATCACGCGACTGGCGGCGATTTGGATCGAGCGGAAGGACTGGACCAAGGTCATTCCCCTGCTTCAGCCGCTGGCGGATCAGGGGCGATCTTATACCGCCTGTCACGAGCTCGCCGTTGCCTACGATCAACAGAATCAATTGTCCAGCGCCGCCTGGTATTATGAAAGGGCGGTTCAGATCAATCCCAAAGCGACGGATGATCTGGTTCGTCTGGGGAATTTGCATCTTCAACAGGGTCTTCCGGCCTTGACGATTCGGGCGTTGCGTTCGGCGCTTGAACTGGGAGTACAAAGCGCCGAGGTACACACTCAACTGGCGCAGGCCTATTTGCAAATCGACGTTCCACTTGGAAAAGTGCAATTGGTTCCCCTCGCCAACGCTGTGGTAGGCAAGACGTGCGGGGCGTGGTACGTGCTGGAAGCCGTCGGAGGCCAGCCCAATCGATATCGCGCGTGTCCGGACCATTCGGCGATTTACCATCTGGAAAAAGCGTTCGAGATGGGACTGGACGAACCGGCGATGCATGTTTTGCAGGGGGACATTTGGCTGGCGGCCAAAGACTACAGCCGGGCCCGCGATGTTTATCAATCTGTCGAAAGCACCGTGCCGGCCGAAGTTCAAGCGGCGTTTTACTATCATTACGGTCAGGCGCTTTTTGGGCTTAATGATCTGACGGGATTCCTCAAATGCCTCGAAACGGCGATTCAGCGCGATCCTCAGACGTATCAACCCAAGCGGCGCGAAGCGTATACGATGCTGGCGGATCGGTATTGTATGCTGGGGGATTTGGACCACACGATCGAGTACCTGACGTTGGCGACGCAGGAGGCTCCGACTTCAGCCGAATTACACCTTCGCCTGGGAAATGCGATGTATGAGGCGAAGCGGACGCCGGAAGCATTCAGGCAATGGCGGATGACGCTGCAGTTGGAACCCCAGCATCCCGATCGAGAACGATTGCTGAAACTCATGGATGTTTCGGAATCACCTCCCACGCCGGAACATGACCCCACGATGGACAATACTCACGACACGTCTCCCTGAGAAGGAGAGGGGTTATTGGGATAGTTTTGTGGGGCGCGCTTGCACACCATGATATTCCCACAACGGTGATTTCGATCATTGGTGGGCGGTGCCCACCCTACCGGACTCCATGATTTTTCGTCTTGCGATAAAGACAGATTTGCCTCACGAAGGTATCGTTGGAATGCGACAGTGAATAGCGCCACGGTTCGAGTTGCGAATATCCCCAATGCGCGGCGGATCGGCTTGCTTCAAGGAGTTCCGGCGGATCGAGCGGATCGGTTTTGTAATTGGCCACGACTGTCGCATCGTGACAAAACGGATGGGCCCGTTCGAGGTTTTTGCCGAGCGAATCCACGGCGCGAAAGACGATCAGATCGAACTTCGGCGGACTATTCCAATGTTCCGCTCGATGCTGAATCGCTGCGACATTGGTCAGTTGCAGCGTTTCAATGAATTGTTGAACGCAGCGAATCTTCTTTCCGGTTCCGTCGATCGCCGTAATCGACCAGTCGGGTTTCGCGATGGCTAGTGGAATAGCGGGAAATCCACCGCCTGTCCCGACATCGAGGACGCTTCGGACCGAGATCTGGTGTTGTTCCAGCGCCGCAATCACGGTGAGCGAATCGGCATAATGCAAAACGGCTGCCAAGAGCGGATCGGTGATGCGCGTCAGATTCAGGCGTCGATTCGCATCGACCAGAAGTTGAAAGTGCCGCCACATCAGATCACTCTGTAACAGGGTCAACGAAATGCCCCAGCCGGAGCACAGGGCATTGATCGCGTCCCCGAAGGCTTGAGCTGATTCATCCATGACCATGATGGTACGCTTTCGTCCGTAATCGGCAAGAGCAAAAAACCCAGTGGCGCGTCGTCACACTTTATGCGATGAAGAATGTGGAATGGTGAGGCTAACCTTCGAAGCTGATCGACGAAACAGGAGAGTCGGATTCCTGGGAATGCGGAGTGGAATAGGAGGACGGATGAACGGGAGGTTTGGAAGCGGGCCCGGATGTCGGCGACGGTGTTCCGCGAACCTCTTTTTGAATTTTGTCGATCAGCAAAGCCCATGTGTCTCGCTGATGGCGAAGAATTTTCAGCGCGGCATCAACGGCGTGGACGTCTTTGTTGACATTGGCTTCGACAAGTTTGGTGAAAATGAATTGATACAACATCTGCATCTGGGCACACAGTTCGGGTGCGACGTCATGCCGCAGACCACTTTCCATTTCGGAGACGATCCGCTGAGCGTGGGTCAAGTGATTGTAACTGCCCTCGATGTCGCCGGCAGTGATGGCGTCGCGGCCCTTGAGCGCAAACCGGATGGCCCCGTCGTAGAGCATCAGTTGGAGCTGCTCCGGTGTGGCGGTCAGAATCGCTTCCCGCAGATAGGGATTCATCGCCGGATCGTTCATGACGCCTATGTCATCGGTCAAAAACCGGGCCGAATTTACTTATGAATCGTCGAAAAAACGAGGCCCAACGAGATGTTCCGACGTGTGGAGAGACCGATGGGGATACATTGTCGCGCGGACAGAAACCGTCATTTCCTGAAAACGAAACAAACCGGCAGTTGTGCAAGGTTCAAGAAATTACTTGCTGCTCGATGAATTCGACGTCCAGACCGACAGCATGGATGAGATGGCGGTCTGCTGGTTCTGGAGCGCTGCCAGCGATTGTTCCAGTCCGTCAAACTGTTTTTGCAAACGGGCCCGTTTGGACTCCAGCATCTGCAACATTTCATCGGAACGGGTGTTGAGCGCGTCCTGTTGTTTTTGAAGGGTTTGTTCGGCGCGTGTCAGCACTCCGTCCGTTGTGTTGGTGAGGGAAGTCATGACGTCGTTGAGGTAGTAACCAAGTCCCAGCCCTTTGAAGGTCTGCTTGGGTTGGCCGGATGCATTCAGCACGGGAACTTCGTTTCCGCTCGAATCCGTTCGGGTTTCCGTGACCGTCTCGGATAATGTGAACAATTCCTTGACGAGATCGGGATCCTGAGCGAATCGTTCTCGGAATCGCTCTTCATTGAACTGAATTTGAGTGCCGCCGATGGCGCCGCTGGTGCGGTTGTCGTCGGAATCGACGGCCACTTCCCCGGCTGGAACGATTTCAATTCCGACATCCCACAATCGTCGCAGCACGCCGTCGTCCGTGCGAACGGCATGATTCAGGATTTCCGACAAGCGGGACCGAATCGTGCTCACGGCGGACTCGCCCCAGAGGGGGCCGGTGGCGTAGGTTTCCGTATCAAAAGAGGTCAGGTCATCCAACGTACCGACCGCGTCGTTGTAGGCTTTGACGAAGGCCTGCATGCCAGCCACGACGCTATCCACGTCATTTCCGATGGTCAGCGACACGGGTTCGTCCGAGGTGCCCTTTAGATTGATCGTCACGTTGTTGATGACGTTGCTCAGCGAATTCGTGGAGCTGCGAACGACGATGGCGCTGGGACCGTCTCCGTAGATCACGACGGCATCCTGCGCTTTGACCAGCGTGGACATGCTCAGCCCCGTCGTTCCGCCGTCGAAGGTCAATTCACCGCGAGTTCCCGTCACGCCGGAAGTCAGGGACAAGCGATACGGATTGGCGCTGGAACCGTCGTTGATGATCGCCGCCGATACCCCGAAACCCGCCTGATTGATTCGGCTGACGACATCCTGCAAGGTGCTGTCGGCATCGACGTTGATTTTGAATTCGTAACTGCCATCGACGGCGGCAGCATCGATAAACTGGCCGGCCTGATTGGGGTCCTCGACTTGAACCGTTTTTGGGGAACCGGTCAGATGGAGTTTGGACGCCACCGTTCCGCTCACGTCCTTCATTTCCATTGTCGAAGCATCACTGTCGTTGACGTCGTACAGGAGAATTCCGTCGCCGGTATCGTTGATGCGGGCATAGACCCCATCGGCATTGCCCATGCTGTTGATCAACCGAATGACGTCCCCGACCGTTTTCTGATTATCGCTCACCTGAATGTTGATGGTTTTGCCGAGTGTATTGCGGATGGAAAACTTGCCCGTCCCGATCCCTTGGCCGTTATTCAGGTCCGCGACCAGCATGGTTTCCGAGATGTATTGCAGTTGCAGGTTCGTTCCGTTCAGGGTAGTGCGCGTCGTGCTGCCGGCCAAGCCCAGATTGCGCGCGGTCGCATTGTCCGCCACGCTTAAGGTACCCGTTCCAGTCGTTTCATCCACAATCGCAAGGCCGTTTTGAGACGAGTTGTAAGTCGCTCGTATCTGCAATCCGGCGGTCTGCGCCTGATCGTTGATTTTTTGAATGACATCGACAACGCTCTCGGAACCCGACAAATCGACGTGCAGCAACGTTCCGTTTTTGGCGGTAATATCGAGCGTATTGGACAGATCGACTCCTTTTCCCCCATTCAATGATCGCAGGAACACCGTGTTCAGGCCGGCGATCAGGCGACGAGAAGTCAACGTGTCTCCGGTACTGGTCCCCAGAATTCCCAGATCGTCGGCGGCGTAAGAAACGAACGTACCCGAACCCAGTGTTCCTCGTTCCACACTGAAACCATCGGCGGCTCCCTCACCCACGCGTTTTAGCGTGATTCCGTTTCCGTCATCCGACACGGACGCCAGAATGTGGGAGGAGGGGGCGCCGGTTGCGGCATCATAATTTCCCTGGGCGTAGTTGATGGCGCGTACGACGTCGCCCATCGTGGAGATGCGATAAACTTCCGCACCCACAATTTTGTCATCCGTTGCGTCCGTCGTGATGCCGAGGTCACCCGCCGTGGTTCCATCGACGTCTTCAATCTTGAAAGTGTTTTTCCCCGTCGTCAGATCCTTGACTTCCAGGCGGTTCTGAGCATCGTTCAGGGTCACTTCAAATTTTCCACCGGCCTTCGCATTTATTGCCTGAACAATCTGCTCGACAGTCTGAGGAGGAGGTGGAGCCTCAGGATCATCCGGCGGCGTCAAATCGACGACCGTCACAGTTCCGTCACGGGTGGTCACCTTGAATTTGCCCAAATCGACTCCATTGCCGTTGTTGAGCATGTTGAGGTGGGTAAAGTCGTCCATTCGTTCATTCAGTTCCACGTTGAAACTCGAAGACGTTCCGCCAAGAAGCTGAAACACAAGGTCCGCACCGGTCGTATTGTGACGGACCCCGTTTCCATCATTGAGCAACCGCACCGAGGTATGTTCCGAAAAAGTGTTGATATCCCGCCCCGCAATCGTACCGGTTGGATCACTATTACCTCGGATTCCCAAATCCTCAGCCATCGTCCCGTCGGCCACTTCGGCAACGCTCAAATTGTTGGTTGTGGGGCCTCCGGACGTATCCTTGAGTACGATATGATCGCCGGAGACAGACGCCTGCACACTGATACGGGTTTCGCGGTTGATGGCTTTGAGCACGTCGTCGATGGTCATCGCCTCAGAGAGGTCAATCTGCGCGCTCTGGCCGCTACGATCGGTGATTTTGATCACACCGCGATGGACCCCGTTTTGACCGTTCAAATCGTCCAGAAAAGTGGTCCGGGCGATTTTTCCGTTCCCGATCTCGAAGCTCAACGTGCCGCTGCCGACCGGAGTTCGGTTGGAATCGGCGAATCCGCCGGAAATCAACTGATGATTGGTCACCAGAGACTGAATCCGAAAACTGTACGCGCCGGGGAGGGCACCGACGGCAGCCGTGGCGGACAAGACGTCGGGATTTCCGCTGGTCGCGGTGGCTTGATTGAAGAAACTGGAGGTGTCGAAGTCGCTCACGGATGACTGCAGGGCGTTGAGCGCTGCCGCCACCGTATCATACGACGATTGCTTGGTGCTTAGCGCCTTGATGCGGTTCTGCAACTGAAGATAGGGTTGCGAATCGAGGGTCAACAATTTCGTGATCAGGTCGCTGTAATTGATTCCTGAAACCAAACCCACGCCGGACGATACCGTACCACTCATGACATCCCTGCCTTCCTGACGATGCGGAGTGTACCTCCCGAACATGAAACACAAGAAAATGATCGGGATAAAATTTCCCCGCGCAGACACAATCGTTTCAGCGCGAGGCGATTCCGCACAATTGACTCCGTACTTAATGAATATCGGTTGCCTGAAGGGGTGTCTGAAAAATGATGCTATGTTCCCTGAAGAATCTCTGCGATTTCCGAAAACGTCCGATAATAACGTGTTTGTATGATTAAAAAACCCACGAATGGTCATCCGTGGGTTTTGTCATTGTGAGGAACGATTCAGAGATCATACACCCTGCAGAAGCGAGAGGACTTGAGCCGGCTGCTGATTGGCCAATCCCAACACCTGCAAATTGCTTTGCAGCAGGATTTGATACAAGGTCAACTTCGAAGTTTCCTCCGCCATGTCGGTGTCGCGGATCACGGATTCGGACGCCGCCACGTTTTCGTACGCCACCTGCAAACTGTTGATATTGGTTTCCACCGAGTTCTTCTGGAACGCGCCCAACCGACCCCGCAAAGTGGCAATTTGGAGAATGGCCTTATTCACGATGGCTTCTGCGTCAGACTTGTTCTGTCGGACCGAGGCATCGTAAGTTCCGCCGCTCTTGATGTCGTGGAGGAAACCATCCACCGCGTCTCCCAGATCGGACGGGATGATGGATGGAATACCGATGTTGACCTGACCCGCACCGGTGATGAACGGGCTGATCTGGAACATCGCTCCACCCCCCGTCACCGTGAAGCTGGCCGAGGTCAACTGCGTCGCCAAGTCCTCCGTCAGCTTCATTTCGAGATCAAGCGCCGTCGTACGGAGGACGAGGTTTAATCCATCGGCTTTTGCCGTCTGGCCGTTTAGGAGCGCTCCGACATTCTGTCCGTAATCCACATCCGACTGGCCCTGAGTCACGATTCCCACAGTTCCGCCGGCATCCAGTCCAAAGTCACCCGTAAGGGCTTCAACTGAGACAAATTCCTTGCTGCCGTAATCGGTGCTGTACAAAATCAGCGACGAGGTTCCCGATACCACAGCGCTCACGCCGGTCAGGGTGGTATTGTAATTAATGGAATCGACAACTTGTGAAACCGTCATACCCGACGCAAAACTGAGAACCTCTGCCCCCAGATTACCTTTCAAAGCAATGGTCTTGGCAGCGGAGAGGCTTCCACCGGAGAATAAAACTGCCAGTTGTGCCACCTGGGCGGATTGAGTCACACGAACGGTCACGGGCACGTTGGCCCCGTTATCGGGCAATCGGACGCCAAAGAGTTGCATGTTGGCAATCTGGCTGGTGTGAACACCGGAGACGGTATAACCCAGACTTCCGTCCAACAACCGTCGCCCGCCGAACTCCGACGTGTTGGCGATCCGCTTGATGCTCTCGATGATCGAGTCCACCTGAAGCTGATCGGCGTTGACTTCGTCGGGGGTGAGGGCGTCCTCGTTGGACATCGCCGTGATCAGCCCGCGGAGATCGAGCATCAGTGAGCTGACCTCACCGAGCGCGGCTTCAGCCACGCTCAGCACGTTGATGACGCGCTGGGAGTTGGCCATGGCCTGCTTGATGCCGCTCAGTTCGGCTCGCAGAGTTTCCGAGGCAATCAGACCGGCGGGGTCATCCTTGCCTCGATTGATCCGTAAACCCGTACTCAGTCGTTCCAGGCTCGTGGAGAGCTTGGACTGATTCTGGGTCATGCGACCAAGAGCTCGAATGGACTCGATGTTCGTGTTGATGCGACTCATAGTATCCTCCCTGACAAAGAGGGTAATCGTTCGGAGGTCACCATCGGAATCGAATGTGTCCGTCACTTTCGATTCGGGATGTTTCTCCGCCTGCCCTCTGCGCTGCCATGCAGACAGTCAACGGGCATCAAGTTATTTTTACAGTCGCGGGGTCAATCGGTTTTCTGCGGCCTCCACTGGCCGCACTCAATTGACCTCAATCCGACGACTGAACTTCGCACCGAACCGGCGAGGGTTCGCATTGCATTGTGGAGGCGTTGTGGGTCCGCTAATGAAACCGGCATTTGCTTCGTCGTCCCCGCCGGACCAAGTGTTTAGATAATTCCAATGGGGGATTGCGAAACATACACTTATGGGACTAGTCGCCCCAAAATTCCTCGAAACCCCTTCCGAGCGTTGCGTCATGTAGATTGTCTCAGGACCGATAATCACGTTTCTTTTCCTTCAGCAGACCGGCATTTTCCGACCCTGTCCGGTTTTTCGACCGAGGGGAGCGTTCGTCCATGGCGTCAGGTGTTTTTTGCGGATTCCGCTCACCTGATCGCAAAAATCATGATCACAAACGGTTCGGTGGGCGGCCGAGAAATTTTCGAGCGCCACCTGCAGAGTCC
>CAIVHJ010000264.1 GCA_903905665.1 uncultured Phycisphaerales bacterium | reverse complement strand
TCGATGGGGATTTGCTGTTTGAGTTCGTTGAACGCATACAATTCAAAACGCGTATTGGAGGCCTGTTTGGGATCCTCGCGCAAATAAAGGTACAACGGCGGCTGAACTTCCTTGTACAACAGATCGTTAATCTGGTGGAGCGTGTTTCTAAAACCCAGCTTTTCACAGAAGAACGTGATCCTGCTTTCTTCGGGATTGGCGCCGGTGAGTTTGATCGGAAAACCCAAAACCGGAAGTCCCGTTTTGCGCGAAAAACTCTCGATCAGATCGACGTAACTCCCATCCTTGAGACTGAAAGCATACGTCTTCCCGGCATACTCACCCAGTGCCGCCTGATCGGCGGTTTCCGGAATAAATTGAGATTGCTTCTCGATGGAAGTTTTCTTTTCCGTCGGTTGCGGCGGAGTGGCTGGCCGACGCAGCCGGTTGGGCATTCGCGGTTCTTGACCGGGTTCTAGGACAGGAGTCTCTTCCGGAGGGGCAGGCACTTCTTTCGACCGCTTCGTGAGGTGCTCCCGCATTTTGCGGAGCAGATCGTCTCGGCGGGTGCGCTGCGAGGAGGTCATGTCCTGGATCCGCACTTTCTGAATATCCGACAGCTCCTGTTGTTCCTGCGGAGTCAATCCCGTATCGGGAGCAGCCGCCGGTTCCTTTTTTGCGGGGACAGGAGCACGTTTCACCGTTTTCTTCACTGCGTTTTCCGGTGGAGGCGCCGGGGGTTCTTCTGCTTCCCCGGTTTCTTCTTCGGGTGGCGGTGAAGGTTCCACGGTCTCGGGTGCGGGTTCCTCCGTGGCCTTTTCCTCCTCGGCAGGATTCTCCTCCTCGGCATTTTCATTGGCGTTTTGATCGGATTCTTCCTCGGCTGCGGTGGCGCTGTTGTCATTGGCGTTGTTCTGGGCATCAGCACGCTGCCCAAAGACCGGCCGGGCAGCGATAAGCAACAACAGCAATATGCACGCACCCGCCGCCAATATCTGAACCCGCCAAATCACTCGTCTCGTATGTTGTTCTGCCTCAGTTTTCATCTTCATTTCACTTTCTCGATTGTCCCGTTCGCATCGTCAGTCATGGAATCATCAGGTGGATTCCCCATCGGAACAAGTCCCGCCGCCCCGATGGAAGGAGATAACGGTAATGCGGGTGTTTCTGCTGGTGTCCGGGATTCCAGTACTTTCTTCATCGCCAGTTGAACATCCTCATAGTCCGAAGCCTGCTCCAACAACAGGCTTTCGGACCACGACTTCCCCAGCGGATAAAACCAGTATTGCTCCACTCCCTGTTCGTCCTTTTTACACACGACGGCGCCATCCCGATGCACCAGGACCAGCACCCCCCCGTCCATCTCTTCTTTCTCCTTGAAATATTGGACGTTCAAAGTCGAGGGGGAAGCTCCGGGGATGTGGGTAGGCGAAGGTGCCTTTCCTCGCGGACGAATCACGCGAACCTCTGATGCGTCTTCATCCATCATCGTCATCACGATCACCCAATCGCGGTCCGGCGGCGGTAAAGATTCTCCAGAAGGTCGATTGGGATCATAAATCGGACGTCCGTTGGACCGGACCACGGCACTGGGAGGGGCGGGTTTTCTGAACAAATCGAACGGCTTTTTCGTCAGCAAAATCGAATAATCCCCATTCATCGGTGATCGAGGTCCCTTGAGCTGAGCCGGCACCGGCCGTTTCACCAACCGCTCCAGTGTCTCTACTCGTGGAACCACCAGCGTTTCCAGTTTCACCGTGGCCTTCATGCTTTCACTCGGCGGGATATCCCGCGCCCCACTTGGTGCGAGCGATAGTTCCTTCACATACAACAGGTCCGATGATTGGTATACACTCAACACGAGCCGCATGATACTTTCCAGGTTGCCCTGGCCTTCCACGGAATAAACCAGCGTCGAGATTTCGTCGCGACCTCTTTTTCCGAATTTGAACTTCCCATCTTTGGGCCGATCCAGCGTGCTGTACGTAAACTTCGACTCGATCTGCTTGAGCAAGTTGTCGATTTTGGGCCGATAATTCTCGTCCGTCAGACCCAGGGTGTCCACCGACATTTCGGGCGATTCAGAATCATTCGCCGGACCCAGCATCAGTTCCACGAGATCGGGGTTATCCGTCAATCGCTTTTGGGCATTCTTGATATTCTGGTTCAGTTCATCCCGCTGAGCCGTGAGTTCTCGGCGCTCATCCCGTACCTCCCGAAACGGCGCCCATACAACCCCCTTGACGGCATAACCGAGCACTAAAACCGCAAACACCGGTCCGAGATATCGAAGCATCAATTTTTCGCGAGCGGCTAATGCCATTCTCTATACCTTCATTACCGATTCCGTTAGTGCGGTTTCCGCCCCTTCCCTTGCGTCTCCTGCTTCTCCTTCAATTCACTGATTCGCGTCGAGGTCACGGTCATCGTCGTAGTAAACGGATAATCCGGTTCGCGATTATCGTTGTTGGTTCGATACCCCCCCACCTTAAACACCGGTTTCTGCTCTCCCTTGACCTCCGTTTCCCGCATCACCGCCTTGAGCTGTGTCTCTAGATTGCGAATGATTTCATCCGTACGCGCCGCAATTTCAATCTCAATCTCACCTCGCGTCTGATTCAACTTCATGGATTTGATGTAGGCTTCCTTCGGCCCCGAGGGAAACACTTCATAAAGGCACTTCAATTCTTCAGGCCACACGAGTTGTTCCTGTTTCCACTGCCCAATACCGTCGAGCACCGACATGGGTTTCTCATATTTGGCAGACTCTTCCTGGAGCAATTTAATTTCATTGGCAAGTCGTTCGTTTTCCTGCCGAATCGGGCGAATCCCCAATCCGTAGGCGGAAACACTCAGAAGGATGAGCACACCCGCCGCGGCTCCGATCCACGGCAATTTTTGGCGACGACGCGCCGCGGCATTCAGCGGCTTCTTGGGATGCAAAAAATCAAATTGAAGATTCGTCCGCGAGGCGTGACCGATCCCCAAACCGATCGCCGCCGAAAAAGCCGTCATTCCCTCGCACTGGGCTCGCGTCAATCCGATGTCTTCGCTCGGAACATAACGCCGCGCGGTCACGCCCAGCCGCTGGGTCAGTGTCGTCACCAGATCGGATTCCAATCCCGTATCTCCCGCCACCACCACGTGATCGAATCGCGCTCCCGGATCCGTGCTGCGATACGCTTCCACCGACCGAGTCACTTCCACGACCAAATGTCCGATCCGGCCCCGCCGACGCAATACGTCGTCAGACGTTTCCAAATGCCGGACGTCTCTCCTTTCGGACCCCATCGGTTCATTCGGCGACTCAGGAGCGAATCCCTCGGGGGACTCGTCCAGCTGGACCATCGCCACGCGAGAAAAAACCAGATGCCCTTCGTGGATCACCCCGATCTCAGTCGAGGCCGGCCCCACGTCAATGAACAACACGCGACCGGCGTCGGCATCGCCCAGCATGTCACCCACCGCCGCCTTGTTCGCATACGGCCGCAACCCCACACGCTCAAGTCTCAATCCCGCCTGGCGACAAACATTCCTATAAAACTCCAGAACCTCCGTCCGAATCGCCGCCACGAGCACGTCAACCGTGTTCGACTTCTCTTCTTTCCGACCGACCGCGAAATCCACCACCGCGTCCGTCAAGGCAAACGGCAATTCCTTGGCGATCTGCAACTGGACCATCCCCGCCAGATCATTCAAACCCACGCTGGGCAGCAACATCGTATTCAAAATCGCCTGATCCCGCGTCACATCGACCAGCACCGAAGTCGTCCGAATCCGCTCCGCCAATAAAATCCGCCGAATGAACATCCCCAGCGAAAGGGAGTTGTGAACCTGAACATCGGGCGTCAGAGGGGCGGAAACGCATTTCACCACACGAACCCGGCCTTGGCCGATCCGCCACTCCACCGCACGGAGCATCCGGCTGTCCCAATCAAGACTCACCACCGATTTATCCATTCCGATGCCGAACAAGATCATCTCCCTGACGTGTCCCTCGAACCGGATACGATCCCAGTTCCGTCACGTCGCGATAATACAAATACTGCGGCACCTGCCCGCGCAACATTTCGACCACCACCTGCAATCGCACAAACTGACCCAGATGATCCGCATGACCCAGCGATTCAATGTAAAACTGCTGACCCCGTACGGTAATCTGCGGATAGATCGAATCCATCGCTTCAACCGACACGCCGGCATCCGTCACCGGCCATGCGACCGTCGCCAGTCTCACCACGTCCAGCTTCGCACGCATCGCCAGAATCGCCTCGACGTCATTGGCGGTGAATTTGTCGTTGACCAGACACATCAGCACGGCTCTGGAAGCCGTATTGATGTTGATCAGTCCCAATAGCGCCGGTTGCTTGATCGTCGTCAGGTAATCGCAAAGCGTCCCCAACTCCTCCGCCGTCACAGGACTCTGCACCGTTCCCGCGTCAACCGATTCGGTTCCTTTTTTGTCTTCGCTTCCCTTCTTGTCTTCGCTCTCTTTCTTATCCTTCGATTCCTCTCCACCGGGAGTGTACGAGTGTTTGAACAATTGAATTGGACTCGTGAAGGTCACCTTGTTGTGCCTCGCTTCGGCGATGTAGTTGATTGTCTCTTCACTCAATGCGATTTTTCCGGCTTCCACCAGCGCGGTCAATTTCTGTTTGATCTGCTGGGCATCCATGTTCAGATCGAGTCGCTGCTGATTGTCATTGCTCCGGTTGAAATCCCGCGACCAGACCGTGAGATACGGGAAAATGCCCCGCTGGAGCAACCCGTCCTGATTGTCGAGCGGGAAACTGGCATCTCCGTCGTCTTCGTTGGGCGTCAGATACCCATTGCGATCCACGTCTTCACCGAACAATACCGTGGCGGTGAATCCCTTGACCAGCAGCAATTCCTCCACCGTCTCGAACGGCCCGTTCTTGATTCGATAGACGGGAGTGAGCGAGGAATAGTATCCCTGCTCGGCGCCCATCGGCCGCGGATCGTCGTCCGAATCCCGCCAGTCGATCAACGCATCGACCAGCGAATTCACGTCCATTTCCGGAGGCAAAACCGCTCGAAACAATGCCGTCAACTGCTCCGGTGTCGCATAGTTGATGTTGAGTTTCGCGGATTCGTCGGTGATCCCGTATCGAATCCGCACCGGATCATCATCCTCGTCATCCGCCACCAAACTGTACCGAAACGTGTAACTATGAGAATCGATCTTCTCCGGAATCTTCGTCTTGGCATCATCCCCCAGCGACGAAAAAACCACATGATTGTGAAACAACGCTTCGTTGTCGAACCAGAGATTCCGGTCCAGCCGATGCTCACGCAACAACAACAACGCGTGGTGAATCCCCGACTCCGCCGCCAACCGCAACTGCAACCGGTTCTCCGTCGCTCCGACTCCCGCATCCTGCGCCCCGACGTAAAACGCAAAACTCGACGACAAAATCGCCAGCAGCGCCAAGATCACCAGCACCATCGGCAGCAATAATCCTCGTTGTCGTTCAATCGGTCCCATCGCTTATCCCAAACTTGCTAAATTCCGCCCTGCTCCATCTGATCGACGGCCATTCGCGTCATCCGCGACCCGTAAAACGTGTCCGCCTGCACCACCCGCACATAGGCGGTGTAACTTCGCGGCGGAAACACCTCGAATTCCTCTTTTAACTGGAAATCTTTTTCATTAAATCCGACGTTGTCCATATCTTCCTGCTGCTGCGTCTGATAACCGATCGTCACCCGCACCATCTGCGGCAACGGATTTCCCTGAGTGATCATCCAGTCCTTGTACCACTGCGAACCGTCGAAATAACGAAACTCCAGATACTTGATCTCCGGGGCATACAACTGCAACCGGAAAGACTGCTGGGCATCTTCGGTGGGTTGCGGCTGATCCGTTTCCACCGGCGCCGCCTCATCAACCATGATGATCGCCTGATTCAGCGTCTTGAGCTCCTGCCGCACCAGACCCAATGCCAGCGGCAAACCGCTCACCGGATCGACGATGTCCTTGTCCCACGCGACGAAGTATTTGACCTGCTTCACATCGTGCTGGCCCGGAAGCGGTGCGTCGGTGACGTCCCGAACGCGAAACAACTCGCGCGACGGAATCGCCAGCGTCTGCATCGTCAGTTCGTACTGCCCTCCGATGATTCCCGGCCCGAATCCGGGGGTGAATCCCGCGCACGACCGGATTTCCTCTCCGATTTGCTTCAGCAGCGCCCTTGCTAACTGTTCCTCATAATTCGACGCCAATCCCATCCGGCGGTTCTCCACCGTCTGGTTGTAAAACCCGAACACAAGACCCAGCAAAATCAAAATCAGACCCAGCGCCAACACCACCTCCAACAACGTAAAACCCTTCCGACCTGAAACGAGACCCCGATCCGATCGCGCTATCGCGGGACAAAGCACTGACGACCGGGGCCGGACCATCGATCTCATTTTCCACCCCCCGAATGCTTCGCCTTCAAATCGTTCAGTTTCTTGATCCCTTTCTCCAGTTCCGCTTTTTCATCCACCGGTTGATCTGTCGGCTTCCCTTCATCCGGCGAAGTCTTTTTTGTTTCATCTCCGGACGGTGACTCTCCACCCGGATTCAGCGGCAGTCCCCCGGGCAACCCTCCACCCTGATTCATCTGCGACGCCATGTTCAACAAAAAATTCGGATCGAGCAGACCCGCCTGAAACGCCATCTGTATTTGCGCCTCGGAAATCCCGTACGCTTCCCCGATCGCCGTCAATACACTCATCAATGTTTCCGGGTCCAGATCCGCGAACAAACTTGGGGAAATGTTCGTCGGGTCCAAAAGTTCGACCGGCAACTTCTCGCCCAAATCCGCCATTTGGTCATCATTCAGACCGAAATCACGCTGCAAATCCACCACCGGCGGCGTTGGGCGGAACGTGTACAACGTCATCAGCACTTCATTTCCTTCCGCCGGCTTGGCATCCACGAGGTCTTCCGGTTTCACCCCGATCCGGGAACCGTCGTAAAGAACTTCAAGTTTCACTCGATACATCCCGTCGATGTCCCTTTCCGGCTCAATTTCAAAACGATAAAAATATCCCGGAAACACCGGAAACGACCCATCCAGTCCCTCGATCCCGATCTTCACTACCCCGCTGTCCAACTGCGCCAACTTCGCTTCCGCCAGCATCAACGCCTGATTCGTCTGCGCGTCGCGGTAACCCGTCTCCAGCGACGTGTTCATCTGCACCCCGATCACCGCCATCCCCATCAGCAATATCGCCAGCGCCAATATCACCTCCAACAACAACACGCCCCGCCGCGTCAGAGAACGATCCCGCGACCCACCGACTGGAAGCCGGCGCCACAAAAAATTCTGAGATCGTTTCGCAACTCGTAACTCGTAATTCATAATTCGTAATTCGCACTTCATTTCGTCATGTCGATTTCCAGCACGTCGTCTTCGGTCAAATGCCGAGCCGCCATAAAATCCCTCCGCAACAGCGGTGAGTGACCTTTTTCCGCCAATACGTCGATTTCGTCCTGATACAACGGCCGCTGCAAAAACACCAATCCCAAACGGCCGTCCACGATCACATCCACCTGCTCATACTCCGCCAGTTTCCGCTCGTCGAACGCCTGCTTCGGCGCATCCACCAGCCGAAACGACATCCATGCCGACGTCCCGTCCGGCCCAAAAAACAACATCCAGTCCTCGTCCTCCTTCAACCCCTCTTCACGCTTCCGTTTCTTGTCATCCTCGTTTTGAAACGAGTCTTTTTCCTTCGGTTCCACCAGTGCGCTGTCATACGTCGGTTCACCCGGCAGAATTCGGTAACACCACACGTTCCCCAAAAACGTCTCTCCCGATGCCCACGACGCTTTCACCGACTCATAAGCCCCCGGATACTGCACCGGGTCTTTTTCCACTTCCACAATCGGCTGGTTCAATTCCTGCCCCGAAAGTTCCTTGGCTTTCCCGGCGTCTTCGCTGAGAAAACGAATCCGATACCGCATCCCATCCAGCATCGCATACGCGCGCGTCATGTAAATCAACGATCGAAACCGATCCGCCGACTCCGGCAGCGACGTTTGCTTCAGCGGATCGTTCAGATTCGGCACGATGAAAAACGCCAGCAGCACCAGCAAACTCAGCACCAGCATCAACTCGAGCAACGTCACGGCACGACGCCCGCTTCGCAGGGCCCCTGAACCCCGAAACGTGAAACTCGCAGCGCTATGAATCACGCACCGCATCCCGCAACATCCTCATCGTTCCTCATCACGCCCTATAAGACCCAACAATGAACGCTTTTCATTGCTTTTTGAAATTCGGCTTGTCGTCTTCCGTCCCTTCTTTTCCGTCTTTTCCAATACAGATAAGATCAAACCCATCCTTGTTCACGTCTGCATCGTCACCCCCCTTGTAAACCAACTCATGCCCCCAGGGATCAGTAAACTTGGGTTCTTTCACGAATTGGTACCATTTCGCTGTCACAGTCTCGCTCAACCAGTCGGGTTTTTGGTACAAATCCACGAGTATCCGGGGATACTCGCCGATCCGAAGATGAAACTGCTCGATACTGCTGGACAGCGGACTTGTGGACCCCACCATGGCTTCACACAAATCTTCCTTCGCGGCTTCACCCGTCCTGACCAGATTGGGAACCAGCAACGCGAACAGCAGCACTAATACCCCCAGCACCAACATGATTTCCAACAACGTGAAACCCCTGCGCCGATTCGTCTTCACCTGTTTCATACTACAACTCCTGAATGAAAAATTCCCACGCTCATCATCCCGGTTCACCGTCCGGATAGATGAGCACTCATACCCAATATCGGAACCAATAGCGCAATAGCAATCATCGCCACGATTCCCGCGATGATCACCAGCAACATCGGTTCAACCAGTCGCACGCCCATGTCGATCATTCGCGCCGTGCGCGTCTCGTTCGTGTCGGCGATCTGCACCAGCACCGCATCCAGACTGTTGCTTTCCTCCGCCACGGCGATCATGTCCACCAGGTCCAGAGGGAACAGCGCACACTGGCTGAAATTTTGCGAAATCGTCCCGCCCTTTTGAACGCTTTCGACCGCTTTGTCGATCTCCGCCGCCAAAATGGCGCTATCCGCCGAATCCTTGGCGATCCGTAACGCCTGCAAAATCGGCACCCCGCTCTTGAGCAAAGTCCCCAAAATCCGGCAGAAACGGCACAAAGCGATCATGACCAGCGTCCGACCCAGTACCGGCATTTTCAATTTCCACAAATCAATCTTGTACCGACCGGCATCCGTCCGGGAATAGGCCAGAATCACCGCCACCGCCACAAATAACCCCCCAAACAAAAACACGCCGTAATGCTGCAACACGTCGCAGGCGAGAAATACAATCCGGGTCAGAACATTCGGCTGGGCACGCTCGATAAACGGCCGCAACTTCGGAACCACAAACGTCAGCATCGAAATAATCACCCCGCTGCCGATCACCACCAGGATGCACGGATAAATCATCGACCCGATCAACTTGTTCCGAAGTTCGTCCTGCCTCTCGACGAACTGCGCGATCCGGCTCAACACGTCTTCCAGAAAACCTCCCACCTCTCCGGCGCGAACCATCGCCACGTGCAAATTCTTGAACACATGCGGATGCTTCGCCATCGAATCCGCCAGACTGGTCCCGCCCGCCACGTCTTCGCGAATCTCCCGAACGATCTCGCTCAGCATCTTGTTGGACGTCTGTCGGCCCAGCACGTCGAGCGATCGAAGCATTGGCACTCCCGCGCGCAACAAATCCGCCAACTGACCATAAAACGTCGTGAGGTGACGAAGCTTCACGCGTCGCTGTCCAGTCCACAGCGAAGACCTTTGAATCGGACTCCCTTCGATGATCTCGACGGGATACAGCGCTCGCTCGCCCAACTGACCCAACGCCGCCTGCTGACTATCTGCTACAAGCGTGCCTCGCACGTTTTTACCCGTCGCATCAATCGCTTTATACGTGAACGTCGGCATTGCGATTTTCCGCTGTTCATCGGACGCAACTCGGCGTCCGGTTTTTCCGCGCGCAGTTCGATTCTGTTCTCTGCACGCGGCTCACCAATGATTCCATCTCGTCATTGACCCTGGGACGGCGGGCGAAGTCCGATAACTGATTTGCTCTCGTTCGCGAAGTGCTTCTGCCGTCCTTGGCCAATCGTAAAATCGCTTCCTTCAATCCAACTCCACTAACAGTCATTAATTCTAATCCGACAGGCACTTAAGTCAACGAAAACCTACCGAACTTCACCCGAAATCCGCAGAGCTTTTCCACCAGATACACCCCTTTATACCCATCCACCCCTTGACGATTGCACGAAATCTTCCCGATCTCTTGAAACACGCTCAACCAATCTCCACACAACAGCCGTCCACCCGATCCATATCGGAGGCTTGCGTTTAGGACCGACCACCTCAAGCATTCGCGTGACAGAGACAGGTCGAATCGTTGCTTTCGAAACCAGTTCAAGATGAGGGATGGTACGAGAAATTCATTTTGACAAACGCGTGGGAAAATTCTGAATTGAGAAAAACCTGTCATGACGCGATGGGCACGAGGAGAGACTTTCCGGCGACATGTTCATCATTCATCATTCATCGTTCATCGTTCATCATTCTCTTCGTCAGCAGTCCAGATAAAGTTGATACTCGAACGGATGCGGTCGGTGGGCCACGGCGTTGGACTCGCGACGATGTTTGGAATGGATCCAGTTCTGGATGAACTCCGAACTGAACACGTCGCCCTTCAACAAAAATTCGTGATCGTGCTGAAGCGCTTCCAGCGCCAAATACAACGTCCGAGGCAGCGCCGTGATTTTGCTCTTGAATCCGTCGTTTTCCTGTTCGATGTCCACGTCATAAGGACCGAACGGATGTTTCGTGATGTCGATCTTATTGACCACCCCATCCAGTCCCGCCATCAACATTCCCGCCAACGACAGATAAATGTTCCCCGTAAAATCCGCCGAACGATATTCGATCCGCTTGTCTTTCGAACTGACGGCATATTTCGGAATCCGAATCGCCGCCGAACGATTCCCCAGCGAGAAAAACAAATTCACCGGCGCCTCGTAACCTTCCACCAGACGCTTGAACGAATTCGTCGAAGGATTCGTAATCCCCGACAAACCGCGTCCGTGCAGCAGCAAACCCCCGATGTACTGCAATGCCGTATCACTCAAATCCGCATAATTTTTCCGCCGCTCATCAAAAAACAGCGGCTTCCCGTTTTTCTCCAGCCGCTGATGAACATGCATCCCATTCCCCGGCTCGCCAAAAACCGGCTTGGGCATGAACGTCGCCAGCTTGTCGTGCCGCCGCGCGACGTTCTTGATCACGTATTTGATCAGCATCGAATGATCCGCCACTTTGGGAACCGTCTCCATGTTGATCTCAATCTCGCACTGACCCGCCCCGCCGACTTCGTGATGATGGTAACGAACCGAAATTCCCATCTGCTCCAGAATCAGGCTGATCTCCGTCCGAAGGTCCTGCAACTGATCCGCCGGCATCGATCGCATGTAACCACCCTTCTGCGATAGGGCCACCATGCTCCCGTCGGACACCACTTCCGAACATTTCACTTTCACACCCGTATCGTAGGGCTGGTTTGAAACCTCCACGCGATCAAACACGTGAAACTCGAATTCCGGCGCCATCCAGGCCTCATCCGCCACCCCGGTGCTTCGCATGTATTCCACCGCTCGCCGCAGAATGTTTCGCGGATCGCTTGGAAACGGCTCGTGGGTATCCGACGTAATCGTGTCGCACAAAAAACTCAGTGTGGGCGTCTCACAAAACGGATCCAAAAACCCCGTCGTCGGATCGGGACGGGCGTTCACGTCCCCACATTCGATCGTCGTGAACCCCGACCCAGAGGAACCGTCGTATCCAACCCCCTCCTCAAAATGCTTCTGCGAAAAACTCTTGGCGGGGATCGTCACATGCAACCACTGACCCAGCAACCCCGCAATCTTCAAATCCACCATCGCTATGTCATGATCCGACAAGAACTTAAGTGCCTCTGCAAACGAACCAAACATGTGAATCTCCACCTAGCTATACCCAAATGCCTGAAAGAATTTAAATGCACTCCGTCTGCTTCTCTTATCCCACGAACCTAACCAAAATTCAACACCCGCAAGTGATTCCCCCGCGACAGACTATGATACTGTTCCTTGTGGAATGGACTCCAGCGTAATGCGATTCCACGTGGCGATCGTGTTTCTCATGTCTCCCCATCGGACAATTTCCGGGAGGAACGTTCATGACCCCTGAACAAGTCCTGAAATTCACCCACGAACAGCAGATCGAACTGGTGGACCTGCGTTTCCTCGATTTTCCCGGATCGTGGCAACACTGTACCTATCCCATCGGCGAACTAACGCTCGATTCGTTCGAGGACGGATTTGGTTTCGACGGTTCTTCCATTCGCGGCTGGCAGGCGATCAATGAATCCGACATGCTGATCGTCCCTGTCGCAGAAACCGCCATCGTCGATCCATTTTTTGAACAAAAAACCCTCGCCATGATCTGCGACATCAAAGACCCGATCACGCGCGGACGCTACTCACGCGATCCCCGTTCGATCGCGCGCAAGGCTGCGGATCATCTTCGCACCACCGGTATCGCCGATTCCGCTTACTTCGGACCCGAACTTGAATTCTTCGTCTTCGACAAGGTCTTCTACGATCAGGGGATCAACTACGCTCACTACGGAATCGACTCCGAAGAAGGCATCTGGCGACGTGGAAAAGACGAACCCGGAAACCTCGGAAATCAATTGCGTCCCAAAGAAGGTTATTTCCCCGTCCCCCCCAACGATCGCGGACAGAACTTGCGCAGTGAAATGGTCTCCATCCTGCAACAATGCGGCATTCAGATCGAAGCCCACCACCACGAAGTCGCCACCGGCGGACAGGGCGAGATCGACATGCGATACAAACGGCTCGTCGATATGGGTGACGCCGTCATGCTCTACAAGTACATTGTCAAAAACGTCGCCGCCCGGCATGGTCAGGTCGCCACCTTCATGCCGAAACCGCTCTTTGGCGACAACGGAACCGGAATGCACGTCCATTTCTCTCTCTGGAACGGCGACACGCCTCTCTTCTACGGCGACAAATACGCCGAACTCTCCGACCTCGGTCTCTGGGCCATCGGCGGTCTGATGAAACACGCCGGCAGCCTCCTCGCCTTCACCAACCCCACCACCAACAGCTACAAACGACTCGTCCCCGGTTACGAAGCCCCCGTCAATCTCATTTATTCCATGGGGAACCGGTCTGCATTTGTCCGAATTCCGATGTACCAGCACAACCCACGAACCAAGCGCCTCGAATTCCGATGCCCCGACCCCAGCTGCAATCCCTATCTCGCCTTCAGCGCCATTCTCATGGCTGTCCTCGACGGCATTCAAAATCACATCGACCCCGGACCCGCCATGGATAAAAACCTGTACGAACTCACCTCCGAAGAAATGGCGAAAATCCGTACTACGCCCCCCTCGCTTGAAGAGGCGCTGCAATGCCTGAAAAACGATCACGATTACTTGCTTCGCGGGGGCGTGTTCACCGAGGACGTTATTCATTACTGGATCGAATACAAAATGGAAAACGAAGTCGCCGCCCTCCGCTCACGCCCTCACCCCTACGAATTCTGCCTCTACTTCGACGTTTGATCCCTCTGTCAACCTGATCCACAAATGCTATCCTTGGTCCGCCTATACAGCACCACGCACGCATAGTTTTGTACAGGGCCAGCATTGTAGGGTGGCTTCCTTGGCGCACCCGAAACACTGTGTGGAGCTTCCCAATCTGGTAGATTCTCTGATGTGGCTTCGCCGTCTGGCGGACGCGACTTGGGAAACGAGGGTTCAGTTTTGTGGACTGTGCTTGCACGCCATGATAGTCCAACAACCGCGATTTCAATAATTGGTGGGCAACTTCCTCGAACATCGCACGATCAGCATCAACTTCAAATATCGGGGATCGAGCGTTTCGAGGATTCAGAATGTGGTAGATCAATCCTCCTTCAGCTGCGCGAAGTGCCCGGGGCCTATTCTCATCTCAATCCCATCACTGAACCCGTCAACAACGGTTCCGGAACCCTTCAGACTCGATCCTGCTTTCGGAGCCCTTTTGATCTTCAGGGCTGAAACTGGCCGTGCCAGGGGTCTCTCCATCGCTCATCTTCATGTGTATCGTCCTTGTTTATGATTATGCCCAACAGCCCAAAATCGCCGGACCTCCTTCATTAGAATAATTTAATCTCTTCTTCACGCGTAATTCTTCTTGGCCAGACGGTTGGAGAGGGGTATGTTATCAGTCAGGATCTCAATCAATAGGGGGTCAATGGGTTCGGGTTAGGGAGCACTGCGATTACCAATAATGGGAGGAAACGAAATGTACTCATGGTTAATGTCTTTGTCTTGTAGTGTCGGACTGATGGTTGCAGTCACAACAGCTACACATCCTAAACCACTCAAAGTTTCCGTGGATCAAATCGACAGTTCTGCGATCCTGAAAGGTGATTCCATCTCCTGTGACCCTGCTTTTACCGAAATTCCTCCGCCTTCCGGCTTTTACGGCCTCGGCGATCTGCCGGGAGGAGGAGGGGGGCCGTGGGGCAACTTCAACAGCATGGCTTACGGGGTATCCGCCGACGGGCGTGTCGCCGTGGGAGTCAGTACCTCAAGCAATGGCAATGATGCATTTCGCTGGACCTACACGACTGGTATGGTCGGTTTGGGAGATCTTTCCGGTGGTTCTTTCGACAGCGAAGCCCTCGATGCCTCTGCTGACGGCAGCGTTATTGTGGGAATGAGCGAATCCGAGAATGGCTTTAAGGCGTTTCGCTGGACCTCATCAACAGGAATGGTCGGCCTGGGGGATTTGCCCGGCGGTAGTGTTTGCAGCGGTGCCGAAGGCGTATCTGCCGACGGCAACGTAATTGTAGGCGAAAGTTGTTCGGCAATGGGACAGGAAGGATTTCGCTGGACCCCAACGACCGGTATGGTCGGTCTGGGCGACCTGCCTGGCGGATATTCCGTCAGCCATGCTTATGACGTATCTGCCAACGGCGGTGTGGTGGTGGGGTACAGCGCCAGCACCGCATCCGGAATGGGCTCCGAAGCATTTCGCTGGACCACCTACATGGGCTATATGGTCGGTCTGGGCGATCTTCCGGGTGGCAGCTTCAGCAGCTACGCTGCGGCTGTATCCTCTGATGGGAACGTGATCGTTGGGACCGGCAGCTCGGCAAATGGTTTTAAGGCATTTCGCTGGGCGATTCCGGGAGGAATGGTCAGCCTCGGTGATTTGCCGGGCGGAAATTTCGACAACAACGCTCTTGCTGTATCCGCCGATGGCAGTGTGATCGTGGGAGATAGCGACTCAGAAAGTTACGTTGTTGCAATGATCTGGGATCAAGACCATGGCATGAGATCTCTAAAAAACGTGCTGATCAATGATTACGGTTTTGATCTGGCCGGCTGGCTTTTGGTGACCGCTACGGGAATCTCTGATGATGGAAAAACAATTGTGGGTTATGGTTTGAACCCCAGTGGTTACTGTGAGGCGTGGTTGGTGCGCCTGAGTGGTGCATTGCGGGGCGACATGAATTGCGACGAGCAGGTCACCTATGCTGATGTCGATCCGTTCGTGTTGGCATTGAGTGGTGAAGCAGCCTATCTGGCCAAATATCCCAATTGCCGATGGTTGAACGCTGATGCCAACGGCGATGGGAACGTTACCTTCGCGGACATTGATCCCTTCTTGGCTCTGATGGGCAACAAAGCCCCGTGATCTGCGAAAGGAATGGAGCCGCCAGAGCGCACAGAAGAAAGAGAACTTTGCAGGGATACGAGTCCTTCTTCCATGCTCGTGTCCCTTTTTGTCGGTCTGGATCTCTCCACTACACAACTCCTGACGTCCTTCCATATCTTTTGGGGCGAGATATCCCATTCTTCATTTCTCTGCGTTTTCCGAGAGTGTGAGGGTTATTCTGCACGCTCGATCGGAATCATCAAGAAGGGGCGGGGCGCGCCGTCGGGGCACCGAAGTTTTTCTTCAGTCGGGATCGAAAAGACTCGATATTCCTCTTGACACTCTGCAACAATTCGCATATAGTAATATTATTCATTTGGCAACTATTCCTCTCTTGTCGGGACGCATGACATGCCAAAAACACAGGAACTCGCAGAAGCCGTTCTCACGCTCGCCAAAAAATCTTGGATCGAAGTGTCACAGGAAACCGCCGACCTCACTGAATCCGAATATCTGTCGCTTGATTATCTGGCGCATAACCCCCATGCGACGGTAGGAGACGTGCACAAACAAATCAAAGTACTACCCGCCCAGATGTCACGAATCGTCCGAAATCTTGAATCCGAGGGACTGGTCAAATGTGAAATCAATCCCGACGACAAGCGCAAAATCAACCTTCTGATCACCCCTGCGGGCCGCCGAAGCTATCAGAAATTCCACGATGCCAAACTCAAACCGCTTCTCGTGGCATTGGATCGCCTGACCTCCGACGAACGAACGCAATTCATGAATCTGGCCAATAAAATGATGGGTTGAACAACTCAAACGTTCACTCATCCCTCAGGCCGCGCACGCCATCGAGCACCCAACTCATTCAACCGCAATAGATTGGGCGTTTTTCGTCACCTCCTGTTTATTAACGCATATAATCCGTACAAATGGAATCTCCATTCGATTTTGGATGATTGCTCGAAATCATGCGAATGGGGAGTTGCGTATATAGATGATGAGATGATTTTGCGGATGATTTGACGAGGAAATGTTTGTGGCACGTAGGAAACTGACAATCTCAGAAACGGTTGAGGAACTCTCGATCCTGAGTCCGACGGGTGAAGTGGACGAATCGCTCGATCCGCACATTAGCAGTGACGATTTGCTGCGGATTTACCGCTTTATGGTGCTGACGCGAATGTGCGATGATCGAATGTTGCGTTTACAACGGCAAGGTCGTTTGGGGACATTCGCACCCACACGGGGTCAGGAAGCCACGCAAATCGGGTACTCTTACGCACTTACGAAAGAGGACTGGCTCGTGCCGTCGTTTCGCGCGCCGGGATCGTTATTTTGGCGTGGCTGGCCGATCGAGCAGATACTATTGCTGTACAACGGGTACGAGGCAGGGAATCGAGTTCCGGATGGGAACAACGATCTTCCAATTTCCGTGCCGGTTGGGACGCAGGCGCTTCTGGCGGTCGGAATCGGGATGGGGATGAACATCAAAGGAGAGAAAAATGCGGTTTTGACGGTGTTTGGGGATGGAACCACTTCCGAGGGCGACGTGAGCGAAGCCTTCAATTTCGCCGGAGTTTATAACGCTCCGGTGGTGTTTGTTTGTGAAAACAATCAATATGCCATATCGCTGCCGCGTGTCAGTCAAACACGAGCGGAAACCATTGCACAGAAGGCGCTTGCATTCGGGTTTGACGGGGTCAAAGTTGACGGAAACGACGTATTGGCGGTCATCGTTGCAACGCGTGCAGCGCTAGAAAAAGCGAGAAATGGCGGCGGGCCGACGCCAAAGTGCTGGAAGACATCGGGCGAGACGCTGAGACTGACCTTCAAAAAGCGGTGGAGCGTTTCGAGGCGATGTGCGTACCTAAACCGGAGGAGATTTTTGATTTTACCTACGCCACGCTTCCGGCGGAATTGCAGGAGCAAAAGCAGGAGTTTCTGGAGTACCTCAAGTTGAGGAAGAGGTGAATTCTGATCGCGCGACCCTTCGGGTCCGCCGCTAAACGAATAATTCCGAAGGTTGGGGTCATTGGGTCGAGTGTTTAGATCCAATTTGGTGCGATGGTTAGAGAGGTGAAGTCATGGCTGAGATGACAATGGTGCAGGGGTTGAATTTGTCGTTGCATCAGAACATGGCGGCCGATCCGCGCGTGATTGTATGCGGTCAGGATGTCGGACGGGACGGCGGTGTGTTCCGTGTGACCGAAGGATTGCTTGAGAAATTCGGTCCGAAGCGAGTGCTGGATTCGCCGCTGGCGGAAGCGGGGATCGTGGGGACGAGCATCGGAATGGCGCTTTATGGACTTCGGCCGGTGGCGGAGATGCAGTTTTCGGGTTTCAGTTATCAGGCGTTTCATTTTGTGGAGGAGCACATGGCGCGGTTGCGGAATCGGACGCGCGGGCGGTGCAGCGTTCCGATGGTGTTGCGGATGCCGTATGGCGGGGGGATTCGTGCGCTGGAACATCACAGCGAAAGCAAAGAAGCGTATTGGGCGCACACGCCGGGCGTGAAAGTCGTGATTCCGTCGGGACCTCGCAATGCTCGCGCGCTGTTGAGTGCGGCGATTGCCGATCCTGATCCGGTGATTTTTTATGAACCGAAATTGCTGTACCGGGCGTTTCGAGAGGAAGTCCCGGATGAACCGGAAACGATGGAAATCGGAAAGGCGAAAATCGTCCGTTCGGGAACGCAACTCACGTTGATTTCGTATGGGTCGATGATGCGTGTGGCGCAGGAGGCGGCGGAGGATTTGGTCGAGTTGCACGGGGTCGATGTGGAGTTGATTGACCTGCTGACGGTGTCGCCGATGGACGATGCGACGTTTGTGGAATCGGCGAAAAAAACCGGGCGAGTGGTGGTCGTTCATGAAGGCCATCGGACGTGCGGAATCGCTCCTGAAGTGATTGCCCGCCTTAACGAAAAGGCGTTCGATCGGTTGGAGGCCCCGATTCGACGGGTGACGTGTTACGACGTGCATTTCCCGCTTTTTTCGGTGGAGCAGTTTTACTTGCCCGACCCCGACCGTATCATCAAAGTCGCTTTGGAAATGTTGAAGTATTAGAAATTGTCTCCGAAGTGTGGCATAGTCCTCTGGTCTGTGATTCACCGGCTGGAAGCCGGTGCCACAAAGGGCTTCAGAGAAAATGCCACCAAGGGAGCCATGCAGCAAGACTGGCTACTTTTTATGTAAGGGAGGTGTTATGACGCAGATTGTGCATGGAGTCTTATCGCTGGTGCAAAGCCTTTCTCGTAAAGAACGCAAAGAATTGCTGGGTGTAATGTTGTCGCCCGAGATGCTGGCGGAAGATCAGCAGGATGCCTGTGTGATCGCATCCCGTCGTCAGGGTCGTCGTCGAGCATTGTCCGGATTCGTGAATGAGAACCCATCTCATTATCCCTCTCCACCAAGGGGGAGAGGGCAGGGTGAAGAAGAGACGGGGATTTTGACCCTCCCCCAACACATAGCGGGGTTATTCGTTCAGGAATTATGACTTTGGTTTCGTAGATAAGGGAATCAGAATATGGTCATGGGTGAATTGACGCGTGAGACGGATGTGGTGGTGATCGGTGGTGGGCCGGGGGGATACACGGCGGCGCTTCGGGCCGCGGCTCAGGATCAAAAAGTTACGCTCATCGACGAAAACGCGCAGCTGGGGGGAGTCTGTCTGCGAGTCGGATGCATTCCGTCAAAGACGCTGCTTCACGTGGTGACATTGATGCATGACGTGGAGTTGGCGCAGCACAAGGGACTTACATACGGAAAGCCGACCGTCGATTTGAATCGTCTGCGAACCTATAAAGACGAAGTGATTGCCCGATTGGCTAATGGTGTGGCGGGATCGTGTCAACGATCCGGCGTGGAGGTCATTCGGGGTCGGGCGATGTTTGAGAATTCGAGACAGTTGCGAGTGGAAGGCAGCGAGGTGCCCCACCTGAGATTCAAGCGGGCGATCATTGCGACGGGCAGCCGCCCCGTGGCGATTCCGGGTGTGAACATCGATAATCGCCGCGTGATGGATTCGACCGGAGCGCTGGCGCTGGAGGATGTGCCGGGACGGTTGCTGGTGATCGGCGGGGGGTATATCGGTTTGGAGTTGGGACAGGTGCATGCGGCGCTGGGAAGCGAAGTGACGGTGGTGGAAATGCTGGACAGCATTTTGATGGGACTGGACGACGATCTGGCGCGGCCGCTGATTCGGCGGCTTAAGGAAATGTTCAAAGGTGGGATTCACCTGAAAACCCGTGTGACCGGTGTGGCTGAAACGTCCGACGGAGTTCGCGTGGCGACTGAGGGACCTGCAAAGTTGCCGAGGGATACGTTTGATCG
>CAIVHJ010000263.1 GCA_903905665.1 uncultured Phycisphaerales bacterium | reverse complement strand
CCGTATGGATTCTGCTTCCATTGGGGTGGGCGGCGGGTGCGTGGGGACTATGGGCGTGGTGCCGACACGATCTAGTGCTCGGCTGGTCGGAGGTGTGGCCGGCGTATTCGGTGGCAGGGGTGATTTTTTCGGTGGGGTTTGGATGGGCGGCGTGGTGGTATCGACGGCACCGCATGAATGAATCGTTTGTGGTGCTGGTGGCGACGGTATGGTTGGGTTGGTTTTGGGTATGGCCTACGCTGGCGCCGTTGCTCGCCAGTCAAAAGCCGTTCATTGCCATGGCGCAGGAAATCAACACGCGAATCCCCCCTGAAATGTTAAGTCGGATGAAATGGGCCGGGAGTCAGGATCCACGGATCACTTGGTACGGAGATTTGCGGATTCCGCGAGTAATGGATCCGATCGATCTGTTAAAGATGCAGAAAGGCAAGCGTTCGTATAAAGTGGAAACTCGGTTGGTGGCGGAAGAAATGGTTCGGGAGTTGGCGACGGATACGCCGGTGTTGTTTTTGATCAATCGGGAGGATTACGATAAATTTTTTGATAAGGCCCCAGCCGAAACGGCATCGAAAGGGCAGGTTTTTCCGAAGACCTGTTTCTGGTTCCGGTCTCCGATTGGTCGCACAAAAACTCAGTTTGTAGTGTTCGGGAATGTTCCACCGCCGTTTTCCGTAACGCCGAACGACAAGGCGGACGAATAAAAAGAGACGTCGGTGGAAACCGCGTCGATTTTGATAAGGTCATCTGATGCGATTTGCGTTGATCATGGCGGGTGGTGCGGGAACGAGGCTTTGGCCCATGAGCCGACGCAACCGGCCCAAACATTTCCTGCGCCTTTTCAACGACAAAAGTCTTTTGCGGATCAGTTACGAACGACTGGCGGAAGTCCTCCCTCCTTCGAACATCTGGGTGATTACCCGCGACGATCAGATTGACGGTGTCACCAGCGAGATTCCTGAAATTCCGCGTGAGCATCTGATCGGCGAACCGGCGGTTTGCGACACCGCCAATGCCATCGGCCTGGCCGCCATGATTCTTCAACAATGCGATCCGAATGGAGTCATGGGCGTCTTCACCGCCGATCATATCATTCGACCCGTCGATCGGTTCGCGGCATCGATCCGGTGCGCCTATGATACCGCCGAGAACCATCCGGATTCATTGGTCACGCTGGGAGTCGTCCCCACCCAGCCCCATACGGGTTACGGTTACCTCCATCGCGGACAATTGATCAGCCCCGGCGCCTATGAGGTTCGATCCTTTCGGGAGAAACCCGATCGGGATACGGCGACGGCGTATCTGAAAAGCGGGGAGTATTTTTGGAACAGCGGCATGTTTGTTTGGCGCGTGGAGACGATTCTGAAGCAATTGGAGCGACTTCTCCCCGCCAACTACTCTCTGCTTCGCCAGATCGTGCCGGATTCATCCGCCGGTGCGCACGATTCAAAAAAGGCGGGTGCTGATTTCTTGCGTCGGTTGCAATCGCCGACCGCCGTCTCGGCTTATTCGTCGCTGCCGAGAGTCTCGATTGATTTCGGCGTCATGGAAAAATCCGATCGCGTTTTGATGTGCACTTTGGATTGCGACTGGCTGGACGTCGGTTCGTGGACCTCGCTGGAACAGATTTTGTCGTCGGATTCCGCAGGGCAGATCGCCGCCGTCGCCCCGACGGTGTCGATCGATTCCCAAAATAATATCCTGGTCGGCGATCCAAACCACTTGATCGCAACGATCGGCGTGGAAAATCTCGTCGTCGTTCACACGGCCGACGCCACGCTCATTTGCCCGAAGGATCAGGTTCAAAAAATCAAGAATTTGCTCGACCGGATTCCGAAGGAATATCAGTGATGCGTCGAACCTGTGCGGGGGACCATTGAAAAATTGGGAATTGCGCATGCCTCGCTATCTCGCAATCGACTATGGAAAGAAACGGATTGGCTTGGCCATCAGCGATGCCGACGGAAAAATCGCTGCACCCCTGAGGCAATTCACTCACGATGGGACTCTGGAAGACATGATTCGTCGGATTCAACCGTTTCTGCAAGAATACGAAGTGGATGAACTCGTGGTCGGGTTGCCCCTTTGCAAAGACGGGACCGAAGGACCTCAGGCGCAGCAGATTCGTCGGATCGGACAATCGCTCGCTCAGGGCCTCGCCAAGCCGGTTCATTATTTCGACGAAAGTTTCAGCAGCGAAGCCGCCGACGACTTGTTGCGACAACGGGGCCCGTTGACCCCGCGCGCCCAAAAATCCCGCCGTGACGCACTCGCAGCCACGCTCATTCTTCAATCCTTTCTCGACCAACCGAAAAAGTGAAAAAGACGAGACAAACTTCAATGATCGTGTTCATGCGTTTGGCAGTGATCGCACAGAAAGTGTTTTGAGTCCGGCGCGGCAGCCACCGTGGACTCCGGAAATTGATAGTCGCAGCAATCGCACGCCACCGTATGCGCGGAAGTCATCTGTTCCGTGACCCACTTGGCGAGGTTATCGGGGACGACTCCTCTTCCCTTGCAGATCGGACAGGCTTGGTAAAAATGACTGAGGATGGCTTTTCGGATAAACGCCGACTTGTCCGGCAATTGAGCCAAAAGATCCGCCAAATGCTGGTCCGCCCGAAAAGTAATCACTACCGGTTTGTCATTGTGTGCCATGGTGTTAATTCCAAACAGATTACGGTGACGATCCCTGTATTACATTGCATTATAGATCGGCGTTTTTAGTATAGCAACCCAAAGGGTTAACATCTGAGTCGCGTCACTCGGGCCGTTGAACTGCCGTGATCAAAACAGGGGATGGGTCCGAGGCGGAGAGTTTTGACCGCGATCACGTCGATCGGTATAAGAACCTGTTTCAAAAGTGTGGCACAGGCCTCTGGCTTGTGATTGCGGTGGGGGCGAATGGAATGTTATTTCACGAAAGGAAGCAACCGTGATCGTGAGGCCTTTTGCGGCGTTGCGTAGCACATCTGAAAACGCACAAATGCTTTCGTGCGTTCCTTATGACGTGATTGATACTGCCGAAGCGAGACAACTGGCGCACGGAAACCCCCTGTCGTGGTTGCACGTGATTCGCGCGGAAATCGACCTGCCGGCTGGGACCGACGAGCATGCACCGGCAGTTTATACGAAAGCAGCCGAGAATCTAACGTCATTTCGAAAGCGTGAATGGATCGTGGATGAATCCGGCCCCGCCCTGTACGTCTATCGGATGACGATGGGCGACCACGTTCAGACGGGGATTTTGGCGTGTTGCAGTGTGGGCGAGTACGACAACGGAATCATCAAAAAGCACGAGTTGACCCGCAAAGACAAGGAAGATGACCGAACGCGATACATCGTTACCACCCAGATGCAAACCGAGCCGGTGCTGCTGACGTACCGCGATCAGCCGGGACTGGAACCGCTCATGGAGGCCGTGATCCGACGACCGGCGACGTTGAAATCCACGAGCGAAACCGGCGTGGTGCATGAAATCTGGCGGATCGAGGCCCCTCAGCCGTTCGTGGATTTCTTCACACGGATTCCGGTGGCGTACATCGCCGACGGTCATCATCGCAGCGCCAGTGCGTCTCGCGCACGAACAGAGTGCCGTGGAAGAAATCCTAATCATACCGGCCGGGAAGAATACAATTTCTTTTTGGCGGCGATTTACCCCGCTTCGCAGATGAAAATACTGGCCTATAACCGCTTAGCCGTCGATTTGAACCGTCTGATACCGGATCAGGTGTTGCAGCGCGCGTCGGAAAAATTTGAGATCGGCAAAACGCAGTCGCCCATTCCAAATGGACCGAGACAATTCTGTCTGTATCTGAACGGGGCCTGGCAGTTGCTGCGGATCAAGTCGCAGTTTATTCCGCAAGACGATCCGGTGGGTTCGCTGGATTGTAGTCTGTTGCAGCAGCATTTTCTCGATCCGATTTTGGGAATCAAAGATTTGCGAACCGACAAGCGAATCGGATTTGTCGGCGGAATTCGCGGGACGCAGGCGTTGGAGCAGAAGGTGGACCGGGGCGAGGCGGCGATTGCGTTTTCGATGTATCCGACGTCGGTGGAACAGTTGATGGCGATTGCCGACGCCGGCCAGATCATGCCCCCCAAATCGACGTGGTTCGAACCGAAACTTCGCAGCGGTCTGGTCATGCACGTGTTTTAATCCGATGGAACCAGTCGAGGAATCGCCTCGTTCTTGAATCGAAAATCGAAAGAAAGGTATTTCTATGAAAGCAACCCGACAGATTTTGAAGGTCGATTGGCATTCGGTAATGGATCGTCGCCTGGGGCGTCATCGCCTCACGTCGAAAGATGTTTCCGGACTGACCTCCCGCGTTCGGTCGTTGATTGCTTCAGTTGAACGCGAGAGAAAGACTGGATTGCATCGCTATCGAAACTTGCCGCATGATGCTGTCATGCGTCAGGCCGTGGAGGACTTTGCAAAGTCGCTGTCTCGCAAGGCGGACAACCTCGTCGTACTGGGGATCGGCGGATCGGCACTGGGGAACATCGCACTTCAGACCGCCTTGAACTCCCCGCAATACAACTTGCTATCGCGCGCCGAACGAGGCGGTCCTCGTTTGTTTGTGATGGACAACGTGGACCCGATGCATTTTGCGGCGATGATGGAATTCGTCGGCGGCGAATTGCCTCGAACGATCTTCAATGTGATCAGCAAATCGGGGGAGACAGCCGAGACGGCATCGCAATTTTTGATTGTTCAGAATTGGCTGGTCCGAAAACTGGGTGCCCGACGGGCTGCCCAGCAAATCGTGGCGACCACCGACGCCAAGAGCGGAACCTTGCGGAGCATCGTCGAGAAGAATGGATACGCGTCGCTTCCGGTTCCCGACGGAGTTGGCGGGCGATTCAGCGTGTTGTCGGCGGTGGGGTTGTTTTCGGCGGCCATGTGCGGAATCGACATCCGGAGTCTGCTCAAAGGCGCTGCCGACATGGACCGACTGGTGCGAAACCCGGATTGGAGACGAAATCCCGCCGCCCAACTGGCAATCGTCAATTATCTTTACTATCGACGGGGGCAAGTGATGTCAGTGATGATGCCGTACAGCAATGCTCTGTATGGCCTGGCGGACTGGTATCGGCAATTGTGGGCCGAAAGTCTCGGCAAACGTTTTGACGCCACGGGGAAAAAGGAAGTCTTCGCGGGTCCGACGCCGATTAAAGCGCTCGGAACCACGGATCAGCATTCGCAGGTCCAACTGTACCGCGAAGGACCGAACGATAAATTGATCACGTTTCTGGAAGTCGAACGATTCGACCGGGATGTGCGGATTCCACATGGGTCTTCCGACGCGCCGGCGCTGGCCTATCTGGGCGGAGCGACCCTGGGACAACTGTTAAATGCCGAAAAACGCGCGACGGAAATGGCGCTGCTCGAAAGCGAGCGGCCGTGTCTGACGATTCGATTCCCGCAAATCAACGCCTACACCGTTGGGCAATTTATCTATCTCATGGAAGCCACAACGACCCTCATGGGCCGATTACTGGGAATCGACCCATACGATCAGCCCGGAGTCGAACTCGGCAAGAAGATCACGTACCACTTGATGGGACGACCGGGTTACGAAAAAATGCCGCGCGGGTAAGCGGTTGAATGGTGGATTCAGGATTGAGCGAAGAGGAGCGAAAGCGAGCAATCGAAATGAAGGGATCGGATGTTGCCAGCGATGCGGCCGTCGCATGTTTGCGGCTTCATTTAATCGACGGCGTGGGGCCACGCCGATTCCGATTGCTGATGGATCATTTCGGATCGGTCGATCAAGTGCTGGGTGCGTCGCGCCGGGAATTGATGCAGGTCCGCCTTATCGGCGAAAAGACAAGCGACACCATCGCCTCGCACCACGATCAAGCCTTTGTCGATGATGAACTCGAAAGGGCAAAATCGCACGGTCTGCGAATTCTGTGCCAGTCGGATG
>CAIVHJ010000262.1 GCA_903905665.1 uncultured Phycisphaerales bacterium | reverse complement strand
TCAGGAGTTTAGGAGTTCGGATTAGGAAGAGTGAATAAGGGATTTGGGATGCGGAACGAAAAACCAGTACAGACGAATGAAGAGATACACAGCAATTGCCCGAATCTTGGGCTTGAGCCGGCGGTTCAAAAAGAAGTGGACGAGGCGTTGCGTGTGCGGCCGAAAGGTCTTGAAAGCGTTCGGGAGATATTTGAGCATTTCGGACTTGGGGGGAAGGGGGTGACGCGGAGGCGATTCAAGATTTATGCGCGGCACACGGGATGGGGGGAACGATTGAAGGCGACGGGGGAAGTGGCGCAGATGATTGTCGAGCCGATTGCGAAGAAGAAGGAATCCGTGAAGGGGCGAGCGAATTCGGCGGTGCTGCTGCTGATTTCGAGAGTTGTGGAGGCGCTGGGTGATTCGCAAGCGACGACGGAGGATCTGGTGCGGTTGTCGAAGGTGTTGGCGGAGCAGCGTCGGATACTGCTGAATGAGCGGGTGGTGAATTTGAAGGCGAAACGATGCGTCGTATCCGCTGATAGTAATTCGGAAGAGAAGACGGCGGGGAGGCCGTTGTCGGAGCGATTTCCTGACGTGATACGCGGAATTTACGGTGTGGCGATCAATCCGCAAACCAAGGAGGCGGAAACGAAGCCGGCCGCTAGTGGAGGCGAAAAGGAAGCCGACAGCGGGCAGCGGGCAGCGAAGAGAATGCGGAATTCGGAATGATGAATGCTGAAATGGGAAGAAGAATCCGTGAAGTATGAGCCGTCAGCTGGGTTCGAGGTGAGGCGTCAGGTTTCAGGTGTTAGGTTTTGGGTGTTGGGTGTTGGTTGAGGGGGAGCGGGGGTAGGATTGAATCGAGCGGCGATGGGTCGGCGCCAACCCACGCCAAAGGCCCGGGCGGTAATCTTGAGGCCTTGAGCAGCCTGTCGGCGTTTGTATTCGTTCAAGTCCACTTTGCGTACGACGTCGAGCACGAGTCGTTGATCAAAACCGGCTTCGATCATCTGGGCCGGAGATTCCAATCGCTCCACATAACGGTGCAGAATTTCGTCCAGCACATCGTAGGGCGGGAGCGAATCCTGATCGGTTTGATCGGGTTTGAGTTCGGCGGAGGGCGCCTTGGTCAGCGAGTTTTCCGGAATCAACGGAGAACCCGCCTGTTCGTTCAATCGACGGGCGACGGCATAAATCGTCGTTTTGGCTACGTCGCTGATGACCGCCAAACCGCCGCACATATCCCCATACAAAGTGCAGTAACCCACGGCCAATTCGCTTTTGTTTCCGGTCGTCAGCAGCAACCACCCGAATTTATTCGACAACGCCATCAGAATCTGGCCCCGAATCCGGGCTTGCATGTTTTCCTCGGTGACGTCGGGAGTTCGTCCGCCGAAATGCGGTTTCATCACGCGCTCGGATACTTCGTGCATTTCGTGAATCGGAATGACTTGGAAATCGATGCCCAAATTTTGCGCCAGAGTTTTCGCATCGTTCAGGCTGTGATCGGAGCTGAAGCGCGACGGCATGGCGACACTGTGCACGGCGGAGGGGCCCAGTGCCCGTGCGGCGATTACGGCGGTTACGGCTGAATCAATCCCGCCCGACAGACCCAGCACGACTTCCTTGAAACCACATTTTTGCACGTAATCCCGCGTGCCCAACACGAGCGCCTCGATGGCGCTGTCGATTTCATCGGGATAGGGGGTAATCAGGACTGAGGGCTGAGGACTGAGGACTGAGGAATTAAGACACAGGACTGAGGACTGAGGATTGAGGACTGAAGAGTCAGGACTGAGGGCTGAGGACTGAGGACTGAGGGGTGCGGCGGGTTTGTCTTCCAGCCGATTCAGGTCCACGACAAGATGATCTTCCTCAAAGGCGCGCGCCTGTGCGACGAGGCGCCCCTGAGAATCCAGCACAAAACTGGCGCCGTCGAAAATGAGTTCGTCGTTTCCACCTACCTGATTGACATAAACCAGCGGGAATCCGTATTGGCGGACCTGTCGGGAGAAGATCGCGAGTCGCTGCTGTTGTTTGCCCATCCAAAACGGAGAAGCCGAAATGTTGATCAGGACGTCCAGGTCGCACCGTCCGAGCCGTTCGATCGGATCGAACTCGTACCACCACTGGTCGATGAACTGCTGATCGTTCCACAAATCCTCGCAGATCGTGATTCCCATTTTGAATGGCGAGCCGTCGGAGGTCGTCCAGTCGCACGGATGGATTTCGTGAGCCGGTTCAAAATAGCGTCGTTCGTCAAAGACATCGTAGTTGGGAAGGAGAGCCTTGTAGTGTCGGCTGACGATTCGTCCGTCGCGGCAAAAAGCCGCCGCATTGTAAAGAGGCAAACCTTTTCCGCTGTCGTTTTTTTCCACGTATCCGACCACGGCGGCGATTCGGTTGCAGGCTTCAGCAATTTCATGCACGGCGGCGAGATTTTGTTCAACCAAATCCTGACGCAGCAGCAAGTCGCGCGGCGGATAACCAAACGTGAACAATTCCGGCAAGACCACAAGATCGGCCCCATTTCGCCGGGCGTGCCGGATGGATTCGATCGCCTTGGCGACATTGCCGGCAAAATCACCCACGATCGGATTCAACTGGGCCAGTACGATCTTCATAACATCCAAATTGTAACGTGGATGGATCAAGAGTGGAAACGCATGCAAATCTCTACCACAGAGACCGCAGAGCACGCAGGGGCGCAAAGAAATTGAAAATTAAAAATGGAAAATGGCCGGATCACAAAGCTGGAGCTTTGTGTCTCCATCGCAGGAGGGAATTGAGGATTAAGGGCAAAACCCAAAGCGTGATGGAACACCACTGCTCAAGAGCAGTGGCACACCGACAGGGCCACCCGACCGCAGTTCTTTTGGGGAATGCGTTCACCCGACCACACTACCTTAATAAATCATTCCTCTTCTGCATTAAAGTATTCTGCCATCAGATCAACGAAGTCTGGTTTGAGAGAGGACGTGAGCCCGAGCTTCTTCACTCCCTCGATCTTCTCCATCAACTTGGAAATTGGAAGAAAACCACAGAGATCGGCCAATGGAGGTTCTCGAAACATAAATGATGGTCTCAATATCTCTTGTTCAACCTTATTCTGTCTCTCATCCGGTGCAACAATGAAAAGTTTGATCTTGAGGTTGGGTTGCAGGGCAAGGAGGTCACTCATTCGCAGCAAACCAGAATAAATTGATGTCGTGCACTCTACTTCAAAAGCAGCTACGATTGAGTTTCCTTTCAACCAAAGGACGTCAATTAGTTCAATGGTCTTGTTGGTAGCCTCATTAAATTGTGTCGGTAGTTCATCAACAATGTTCGGTATACTTGAAAACGGCACCCCATCAAATGCTTTGCCGCGATCATTCCGGGCCACCCATACATCAAAACCCATATCTGAACCCACCTGCAGGAGTCGGTACTGCACTTCCGTATGGGATTTCAAGATACTTTCAGCACTTTCCAATTGAACCGTGGATTCTGTTTCCTCGATGACAGGTTCTGGTCCGGGAATGCTGACAATGGTTTTGATTGATTTTTTCCCCTCTTTCCGTTCAGCAGAAAAAAACGGTTTTCGGTTCAACTTCTTCTGGTCAACGGGGTGAAGTGTGGGGTTTTTAACCGCTTCTGACAACAGTTGAAAAATTATCTCGGCATCGTGTTGATCCAGCACGAATGGGCTGCGACGTACAATTCCTTTATACTTACCTTTGTCATTCAAGTTTTGGTAGAAACTAACTTTTCCTCATAGCTCCTCCATTGGTACGCCGTGCTCAGGGTCAAGCATGACAATGGGCTTGACGGACAACCGTATGGGGAAATCAGTGAACGACCAAATCTTTTTCTTGTCTTCACTTGGTCCAAGAACTTCTAAAGCCCCAACCCAATGCTTCACTCCTGTCAGATAGCAAAGGAGTACGTCGCCCGTTGAAACCTTGGATACTGTATTCCTCATGCGATTCTGAAAACCACTGACGCTTGCTCCAGCACTGCGGAATTCTGCCCAAGTCGTACCCGTAAAAAGATCAATCCAGTATTTCATAAGGCATTAACTCCTAATCAACGATTACTCGCCCTTTTGGGCAAACGCACTGGCGCATGCTCAGTCTTGTCCGAATCTTCCTTCAAGGATGCCGATGATGGACAAATCCTCATCCAAATCCGGCCAGTGCAGTCCGGTCCCGCCGCAAATAATCTCGATATGGCCCAACTGTTGCGGCGTGCCACCTGCCAAGCGACGGTTCTTGGATGCTGGAAAACGAATCTCACGACCATCCTCCAGCTGGATGCAGACCTGTCCTTTCTCAGCCCAGGCTTTGACCGCTTTGTATTGCAACTCAAGTACCAAATGCTTCATGCCACTTACTCCTGATCAACTCTGCATGTTCAATCACCAATTGTTCCGCGCGGGTGATTTCCGCAGTCTTCAAACCACTGGCGAAATCGAGTTCGACCGGTTCCATCCAGAACTTGGCGGACCCACCCGCTCGGCGGACATGTACGTGTATAGGTTCACGATTCTCGTTGCTATAAAAGAAAAAAACATAACCTTCTTTACGGAACACTTCCGGCATGAGAATTCACCTCCACGGCTACACGATGTCATATACTCCATTGTATCATGAACCGAGTAAATTTCGTTTGGGTACCGCTACCCGCCAATTTATCATTCCGCCATCCGAAATCCGAGTTTCGCAATAGTCAGTAGTCAGTAGGGTGGGCAATGCCCACCATCTTCTCATTCTTCGCAGTCATCATTCACCAACCGTCGCTTCCATGTTCTCAAATTTGGGGATGACGGCGTTCGTTCGACGGCACGAGCAGGCCCAATCAGAATCGTAACGCTTCTTGCGCACCCAGTACGCAAAACTCGAATGTGACCAATCGTGAGGACAGGGCACATATTCATGCTTAACAGGATTGTAATGTATATAATCCATGTGCCGGCTGAAATCCTCATCATCTCGAATGCAATGCTCCCAAAACCGACGTTGCCACACTGCCGCTTCCCGATGCCTCTGCCGGGACAGTGACTGCATTCCGTCATGTCGAGCCATGTCCGTCAACGATTTGGTGAATAACACTTTGATCTTGCCAATTCTCGTAGAGAAGTCGTGATCTGCAGGAGGCAATTCCCAAAGGAAATGAATATGGTCCGGCAGGATTACACCTGCCCAAATTCCAAAGGGATGAGCACGCCTGACTTCTCTGATGGCTCGTTTCAAGTAACGGACATTGGAGGCATCGACAAACCACCTGTGACGCTGGTATGTGACCAGTGTCAAGAAGTAGATGCCACCCGGTATGTCAGCTCGTCGATATTCCGGCATAAACCACAAACTCAAGATTGGTGGGCTGTGCCCACCCTACATTCTCTCGTAACGAGCCGCGGGCTTCAGCCCGCGCGCCCCTTCTTTGTTCGTTGGTACGTCGTTTGTTGGTAACGACACCGCGCAATTCCCCGCCGAACTCTCTTCAAACAATAACGCCAATCCTCAATCCTCGCTTGATTCCATATGTTTTCATCCTTCCAGATATACTGAAATATCGTTAGCTCGTATAACCATAACGAAAGACATCATCCAAGTTTCAATATTTTTGCTAACCATAAAGCCAATAGTGTTGCTCCAATTCCTAGGATAAATCCAATTCCTGTATTGATTCGCCCACCCCACCGTGATCGAGTCTCATCACGACGCTTCCTTCGCAAATCGCTCGCACGAACATGAACTTCGAAATAGGCATGCCGTTGGATTGCAGATTGAACCTTCCCCTGCATCGATCGATGTATTACATCACAAACAGTAGGTGATCCCAGACCCATAGATTTGAGAGAGGAAATACTATCTTCAATAAAATCATCTGACCTGTTTTTTATCGCTTGTGCAATGTAATTACTGATGCTTCTTTCAATTTCTTCATCCGGTTTTATTTTTTCTTTCTCCAGAATTTCAAAAAGTTCGCCTCGTAAAATACTCGCCATCCTGCAAATGAAATCCATGTCGACTTCGAACAAATCAACAACACAGGCGCTTGAGCTAGGCAATTTTCTATTAACGTAATCCTGTAAAACGTTCGCTTTTAGCTTTTTGTGCTCTTTTTCTAATGGTTCCAACAGAATCTGAACGCGACATAACCATTCTTTATCGAGTGGTTCATCTAAAAACGGAAACGTGCTACCCATAATCAACACTCACTTAACGCAACTGACAGATAAGAAGGTCTGTTATATTGGACGAACACCATCAACGCTTTTTCATTCCGCATTCCGCAATCTGAATTCCGCATTTTCGCTTTCGCTCCCTCACGGTCGCGGCTCTGATTCATGTCGTTTTCAATGTCTCGACCAATTTGTCAATTTCCTCTTTCGTACGCTTCTCGGTTACCGCCACGGTGAAGCAATCTTTCAATTGTGGATACCACTTGCCCAGCGGAACACCGGCGAGCACGTCGCTCTTCCGGCAATGTTGCAAAACCTTGTTCATGTCGTGTTTCTTACTTTGAACTACGAACTCCTTGAAAAACGATCCGCCAAACGGCAAAACAAAATTCGGCAACTTGGCGATCTGTTCGGCGGCGTAATGAGCCTTGTCGAAGCACTGTCGCGCGACTTCGACAATCCCATTCTTACCCATCGCTGCCATATAGACGGCGGCTCGCAAAGCCATCAACCCCTGATTCGTGCACACATTGGATGTGGCTTTTTCACGGCGGATGTGCTGCTCACGGGTCTGCAACGTCAGGCAAAACGCCCGTTTCCCGTCTTTATCCACTGTCTGCCCAACCAACCGCCCCGGAAGTTTCCGCAGATAATCGTTCCGACAGGCGAGCAATCCCAGCACCGGCCCGCCATACGACTGCGGAATCCCCAACGGTTGTCCCTCAGCGATGACGATATCGGCTCCGCAATCACCCGGCCGCTTGAGCAATCCGCAACTGATCGGATCAACCGACACGATCAACACCGCACCCGCCGCATGAACCACCTCGGCGATCTTCGGCAAATCTTCCAGCGTTCCGAAAAACGTCGGCTGCTGAATCAGGACTGCCATCGTTTGATCGTCCAGTGCTCGTCGAATCACCTCGACAGCCGTCACACCTTTCTGCGATTCGATTGTTTCCAACTTCAATCCTGTGCACGAACGAGCATACGTTTGCAACACCTGCCGAACTTCAGGATGCACGGCATCCGTGACGACCATCTTTGACCGGCCTGTATGCTCTTTGGCCATGAACATGGCTTCACAAGCAGCCGTCGCCACCTCGTACAGCGAGGAATTGGACACATCCATACCCGTCAACTGGCACACCATCGTCTGAAACTCAAAGAACGCCTGCAGCGTCCCCTGCGACGCCTCAGCCTGATACGGAGTATAGGCGGTCACGAATTCGCTTTGCATGGCCAGCGCATCCACCACCGTCGGCACAAAGTGATCGTAAATCCCCGCGCCGAGAAAACTGATCTGCTCATCGGTCGTGACGTTCTTCCCCGCCAGCCGCTGCAAATCCTTCTGCATCTCCAATTCCGACAGACCTGCAGGCAGGTCCAAATTCCCCTTGAACCGGTGCTTCTCCGGCAAGGCCGCAAAAAACTCCTCGATCGATTTCACGCCGATCGTACCCAGCATCTTCTTCACATCATTTTCCGTCAATTGTGTGTAATTCATATTTTTATCTCACTTCTTCAATTACCGCTCCCTGACGGTCGCGGCTCTGTTTTCTCAGAGTATCTTAATTCCACATCTATTTTCTTCTCTGCGTCCTCTGTGTACTCTGTGGTTAATTGCGCTTCAATTTTCCATTTTTCATTTTCAATTTCCCTCCGGCACGACGTCGCGTTTGTACAACTTCGTCCCCAGCGACTGAAGGAAACCCGTCCAGTCGGCTTGTTCGTCGTTGTCGGTCGTGATCGCATGCAGCGCCTGATAAATCTTGGCGTCCAGATTATCCAGATAATGCACCGCGATCGCCTCCGGAACCGCCGGCAACTTCGGACTCCCGAACTCGTACTCCCCGTGATGCGACAACACGATGTGCTGAAGCACCCATTTCTTCTCCGGTGGAAATTTCCGACCGCTCGTTTGCTCCGCCTGCCTGATCTTCTCCTCGATCATCAAAATGCACTGCGTGATGTGCCCCAGCAGTTGCCCTTCGTCGGTGTAGCCGAAATTCGTCTCATATTTCAATTCCCGCGTCTTGCCCAGATCGTGCAAAAAAATCCCCGCCAGCACCAGATCCAAACTCAACTCCGGATACCGCGGAATCACCAGTTGCGCAATCTCCAGAAGATTCAACGTGTGCTCCAGCAATCCGCCGAGGTACGCATGGTGCATGCTCATCGCCGCCGGCGCCCGTTTGAACATCGCGACACTATCCGCATCCTCCACAAAACTCTTCATCAAATGCAACAAGTCCGCGTCCTTGATCGCCCGCAAAAGCACCTTGACCTTCTCCCACATCTCATCCACGTTCTGCTGCGTCGTCGGCAAAAAATTAGCGACGTCAAACTCCCCCTCTTTGACGGCGAACATCCCTTCGATGATCATCTGCAGATGACCCTTGTAACTTTCCGTCCGGCCCTTAATCCGCAGGAATCCCCCCTCCGGCATCACCTTGTACTGAGCCTCGCTCGCCTGCCAAATCCGCGCCGGCACCTGCCCCGTCTTGTCCGCCAACACCGCATGAATGTACAGCGAACCGTTCGTCGTCGTTCGCAAATCCTTCGACGAAATCAAAAACACCTGATCCGAAATCATCTCCCCGGGACCCAGGTCCTTGATGAATTTATGCGCCATAACTTCCCCATTTCTTTCGGAGACATTCCGATCTCGGCTTACCCGAATCGAGAAAGCGGAACAGTCTCTCCAGAGATATAGTTTCGAACACAGTAAGCCAACCGCAACAAAACATCAGTGTATCCCGCCACACTCTTTTTCTCCAGACGGTCTTGTTGAGCGGTTGCCCCGGAGGAACACGAAACGAACCCATCTTCAGGTGACACTGAACGTGCTGTATCGCCCACGCACAAAACAGGTTATGTCGCGTGTCTGGTACTTTTCCCACGGGACCGTGCGCTTGCATTTTTTGCTTATCGCAGTTATTGATTGCTTTTCTATGAAATGGACCCAATTTTTCATCCCGACTTCTCGTGAGATACCCGCTGACGCCGTTGCGCCGTCGCATGCGCTGATGATTCGCGCCGGACTCATCAAGCAACTCGTCGCAGGTTCCTACATCTATCTTCCTCTGGGCTATCGCGTTTTGCGAAAAATCGAACAGATCGTTCGAGAGGAAATGAATCGCGCCGGGGCCATTGAATTGTTCATGCCGGCCATGCACCCCATCGAGTTATGGCAGGAAACCGGCCGCGTGGAAGCCATGGGCGATACGCTCATCCACTTGCCCGATCAGGATTGGCGCCGCGGCACCGTCCTGGGCCCGACGCACGAAGAAATCATCACCCACATCGTGCGAAGTTACATCAACAGTTACAAGCAACTGCCGATCAATTTGTATCAGATTCAGACCAAATTCCGCGATGAAAAGCGCCCCAAAAGCGGTGTTTTGCGAACGCGCGAGTTCCTGATGAAGGATGCTTATTCGTTCCACACGAACATCGAAAGCCTCGACGAAGGCTACCGAATCATGTTCGATACTTACTGCCGCATTTTTGATCGCTGCGGTCTCAAATACACGCCGATCGAAGCCGACACCGGCGCGATGGGTGGAAGTGCGTCGTGCGAGTTCATGACCGTCACCGACGCCGGCGAAGACATCCTCGCCAGAACTTCCGACGGAAAATACGCCGCCAATCTCGAATGCGCCAAACTTGCCCCACCGCACGATGCCGGTTGTGATCGGCTCGATTCAATCGTTGAAGTGCACACGCCCGGCATCGGTTCCGTCGAATCCGTCAGCAAGTTCATCGGCTGCCGACCTTCCGACATGATCAAAACCATGATCTTTATTGCAGACGGCCAGCCGCTGGCGGCCCTCGTACGAGGCGACCACGAAGTCAGCGAAACCAAATTGAAAAAATCCGCCGGCGTCGCCTCGCTGCTACCCGCCGATCCGGAAACCATCCGTAAGGTCACCGGCGCTAACGTGGGTTTTGCCGGACCCGTCGGACTGAAGATTCGCATGATCGCCGACCAATTTGTCGCCGTCATACACAATGCCGTCACCGGTGCCAACAAAACCGATTATCACATCAAGGGCGTCAATCCGGGGCGGGATTTCGCGCTCAAGGAAGTCGCCGATATTCGCGCTCCCGTCGAAGGCGACATCGGCCCCAACGATCAGCCGCTCGTGTTTGAAAAGTGCATCGAAATCGGCCACGTGTTCAAACTCGGCACGAGGTATTCCGACGCCATGCACGCGCATTTCCTCGATGCCGAAGGCAAGAGCCGTCCCTGCATCATGGGTTGCTACGGCATCGGAATCAACCGAATTATGGCCGCCGCCATCGAATGCCATCACGACGAGAACGGCATCATTTGGCCCCTGTCGATCGCGCCTTATCACGTATTGATCACGTGCCTGGATACCAATGACGAACCGGTGGTCCAAACCGCCGCCGGTATCCATGACGAGTTGGTTTCAAAAGGTATCGAAGTGCTGCTCGACGATCGAGACGCCCGGCCCGGCCCGAAATTCAAGGACGCCGATCTCATCGGAATTCCGATCCGCATCACCGTCAGCAAAAAAGGATTGGCGGCCGGCACCGTCGAACTCAAATATCGCGATTCCGCCGACGTCCAGAAAATCCCGGCGGAACAGGCAATCGCCCAAACCATCGACAAAATTCGTTCGGAGGAATCACGCCACTCAACGTGAATCAAGACTCGAACCCGAAACCGCGGCGCAAGCGGCCATCTCTCATGTTTCACGGAACGGATTGATTGATGACGTTTACTGATTCTGCCAGGGCATTTTGAATTTGCGTTTTTTCTTGGCTTGTTCCATGGCGTCGCGTCGGTGCGCGAGTTCCAGTTTGGCTTGTTCGAGCAACTCGCGGTCGGTGCCCTGCACGCCCAGTCGTTTGAGCATCCGCAGCGCATCCGCCAGTTCCGGTTCCAGTTTATCCAGATCAATCGACTCGGAAATGGTCGGCGCCGGTTGATCCAGCATCGCGTCCGGCAGCGACTTGCGAGTCGCTTCTTTCCCCTTCGCACTCGCCGCTGTTCTGGAAGTTTCCATCGCCTGAATAATCTGCTCGGGCGAAAGAGAAACCGGCTCTTCCAGCATCCCTCCGGCCTGTCGCCACTGCTGACGAAGATTCTCAAGCAATGCCGTACTCGAACGCTCCAGACTTCCCTCAAACACCTCCAGTTGCGCCCGCTTGCTTTCCAGTGATCGTTGCAGTTCATCCAATTCCTGCATTCGGCGCGACAGCAAATCCTGTTGAGACCGAATCTGTTGCTCAAGACCGCTCAAACGGTCCTGCTGCTGGTCCAGCCCCGATCGCTTCGATTCCATCTCGTGTTGTTGTGTCTCGAAAACCGTGCGTTCGGAGTGCAGGGATTCCCGTGCGCTGTCCAACTCAGCGCTGCGACGCTGCATTTGTTCCACCTGAACCGACAGTTCGTGTCGTTCCTGCTCCAATTCGGTCCGTTCCCGTTGCAGATTCTGAAGTTCGTCTTTCGCCTGTTGATGCAATTGCTCCAATTCCTGCTGCCCCTTCGTCAGGAGTTTCTGCTGCTGGTCCACGGCTCCGCTCTGTTGCTGATGTCGAGCGACTTGTTCTGCAAAAGCGGACTCCCTCGCCGCCAATTCGGAAGACCGATGCTCGTTCTGTTGTTCGAGTGTAGCCAACCGACAAGTCCGTTCGTCCAATTCCTGTTGCCCCTTCGCCAGGAGTTTCTGCTGCTGGTCCACCGCTCCACTTTGTTGCTGATGTCGAGCGACTTGTTCTGCAAAGGCGGATTCCCTCGCCGCCAGTTCGGCAGACCGATGCTCATTCTGTTGTTCAAGTGCAGCCAAACGACGAGTCTGCTCGTCCAATTCCTGTTGACGCTGTGCGATTTGCGACTGCGATTCCTCCACCGATCGCGATCGCTCGCCCGTCTGAGATTCTCGTCGGGTCAGGTCTGCCTGGCGAGCTTCCAATTCCCGGCGCTGCTGCTTCAGTTGTTCCTCTTCCTGAGTATGTTGATCTTTGGCGCTTTGAACCTCGGATTTCTCCCGTTGAATTGCGTCCTGCTGAGCGGTCAGTTTTCGTTCGAGTTCCTGCAGTTGCTGCGCCCGGGAATTCAACTCAGCAAGACGCGCCTCAACCGTCGTCGATTGCTCACGAAGTGATTTCTCTTTTTCGGACAGGTCCTTCCCTTGCTGTTCCCACTGTTTTTGTCGATCTTCCAGCGAGGTTTGCTGGCCGGCGATTTCCTTTTCGCGTCGATCCAATTCGCGGGTCCGCTGTTCCATTTGGGACGCCATGGCGCGGGTTCGTCCGTCCTGCGAGGCCAGTTCCCGAATCTGCTTCTCCAGTTCCGCATCGCGCTGCTGCACCTGTGCCTCGCGCGAGATCAGCAGCGATTCGCGCTGATTGGCAGCCTGTTGCTGAGCTTGTAACTGCTTCTGCTGATCGGACAAGCCTTTTGTCTGATTATCCAAATCCTGAAGACGGTGCTGTAAATCCTGTTCCTGCTGATCCTGCGATCGCTGACGTTCGATGAACGCCTGCTCGCGTTGCTTCAGGGCGGCTTCCTGCTGCTTGATTTGATCCCGGGCCGCCGCCATTTGATCGGTTTGTTGCGACAGTTCCACGGTACGACGCGTTGCCTGCTGCAAATCCTCGGCGAGTTGCAGACGGTTTTTTTCCAGATCGGCGAATTGCGAAGCCAGGCTGGCTTCCCGTTTGCTCAGCGCCTGTTCCTTCGCATCGAGGTCCGAGGCGCGAGATGCCAAAGTCTGCTGTTCCGACCCCGCCTGCTCACGGGTCCGGGTCAGCTGACGTTGCTGATCCTCCAGGTTCTTCTGCAACCGATCGAGTGCGGATTCTTTGACCTGATGTTCCTGAACTGTTTTTTCAAACGCGGTTAGACGCTGCCGATGCTGCTGCTCTTGATTCTCCAAATCACGTTGTTGACGAACCAGTTCTGCCCTCTGTTGATTCAACGGACCGGACTGGGCATCCAGTTCGGACTCACGGCGAGCTAACTCCGCCGCTCGCTGATGAATCGCCTCCTCCTGACTCGCCACTTGTCGGGCTTTTTCTTCCAAATTCGAACGAGATTGCGCCGAACGAGTTTCCAGTTCCCGGACGGCTTTTTCTCGCGCCGCCAGTGCTGACTCAGTTTGAGTCGCTTCCGATTGCCGGCGTTCCAGAACCAGCGCGTCTTCCTGAGATCGAGCTTGCCGGTGATTCAGTTCCTGCTGCGCCGATTCGATGTTCTTTTCTCGCTCGTCCAGTTCCGCCGTTCTCTTTTCGAGTTGCTGCTGCGTTCGCTGGAACTCCTTGCGCTCGCGATGAATTTGCTGCGTCTGCTTGGCCAGTTCCTCGTTCCGAGAATCATGTTTCCCCTGCTGCGATTTGAATTCCTTTTCCCGCTCATCCAGTTCGAGTGATCGTTGTTTCAGGGCGGCTTCGCGATCGAGGAGTTGCTTTTCCTGAAGGCGGGCCTGTTCTTCTCCGGATTGAGTTTTCTGTTCACGAACATCCAGTTCGCGTCGTCGGCTTTCCAGATCGGTTCGCAGGGATTCCATATCTCCCCGATCACGAACCAATCGCTGTTCCAACTTCTCCGTTTCCTGACGCTGTTGCTGAATGGTCCTGGACTGGGTCTGGATGTCGTCCTGCTGCGATTTGAATTTCTTTTCCTGCGCATCAAGTTCGAGAGATCGTTGTTTCAGAGCTCCTTCGCGATCAACAAACTCACGCTCCACGCCCCGGACGCGTTCATTTTGTGCCTGAATCTCCCGTTGCCGACCCTCGATCTCTTCCCGCCGAGATTCCAGAGTGACCCGATTTTCGCTCAATCGTTTCGCAGCAACTTCCAATTCCTGACGTTGCTTTTGAAGAGCGGTTTCCTGTGCCTGAAGTTCGTTCCGTTCACGAACCAATCCTTCGCGCCCAGTCTGAATTTCCTGTGCGCCGGCGGCATTTCGGACGTCGCGTTCATCCAACGCCCGTCCGCGATCCTGCAGTTGTTCGTCGGCAGATCGGAGATTCTTTTCCCGAACCGAAAATTCCGCTTCCCGTTCCGCCAAGGTCTGCTCTTGTTTCGCCAATCGTTCCAGCATGTCCTGAAGTTGCGTCGTTTGCTCGCGAAGTATTCGGGATTGCTCCACGGCTTCCCGCGTCGAAGTTACCCCCGGAGCGGCCGAGGCGCCTGCAGACTGAAGTTCGGCCATCCGCTGATCGATCTTTGCCTGATTCTCGCGCAGAGATTCCTCGCGATCCTCCAGCAACGCTTCCTGATCCCCCAGCGCACGAAACCGCGCGTCGAGTTCCGCCAGTCGGGATTCCAGTTGACGATTGTTTTCATCCAGAGATTTTTCCCTTGCGTCGAGTTCCGTCTGACGCGATTTCGAATCCTCGTGCCGAACTCCGGATTCCGCAGTCAAAGCCGAACGCGGTTCCAGCCGAATCACCGATTCCGTCGGTTCGGGGGATATTTCGTCGGATTGTTCCTCCGCCATGGCCAGACCGGACAAACTACTGCTCTCGTTCTCTTCCAGATCGAGGCCCGAGGCGCTGCCGCTGAATTCCGCCTGCTCGTCCCGGACATCCAAATGATCATCCGGAGGCATCGCCACAATCGCCCGCGCCGCCTGAAGGTCCCGACGCACAAACGGCGCCAGACGCAAACGGTATTCCTCTCGACCGAACCGCAGAACATCGCCCTGCGTCACATAGGCCAACGACATCCGACGGCCGTTCACATAACTTCCGGTCGCGCTGAACAAGTCACAAACCACGGGAAAACCATTGAGCAGGAATATCAGCGAGTGGGCGCGTGAAATCGTGCGCGAATCAATCACGAGGTCGTTGTAGCTCAGCCGACCGACGGAGCAGACCTGACGACAGAGTTCAACGGTCCTGCCGCTCGATCGGGGATCCAAAAAAGCCCAGGGATTCAACGAACTCAAATCTCCGAACTCTCCGTTCCCGTTGGCGCCGGAAACGGCATGATTCGAAATGCAGACTCGAAATCGAAAATTGCGAATGCGAATAATATCGCCGTCGGTCAGTTCCTCGAATTCGATGATTTGCTCGTTGAGGTAAGTTCCGCGTCGGCTGCCCAAATCCCGGATCAAAATGCGGCTGCCGGTGTTGACGATGGCGCAGTGGGTGCTCGACACCTGAGGATGACGCAATCGGATTTTGCATCCTTCGCGCGAACCGATCACCGACACGGGATGTCGCAGTTGCAGAGATTTCTGTTGCGACGCATCGGTGCGCAGCGTGACAATCGACACTTGCGGCGCCTGCAACGACAACGTGGGCAACTGATTAAAAATTGAATTCGCCGGTTCCAAGCCAATCCCTCGTTCAAAATCCATGGTGGATTCTCCTCCCACCGAAGATAAAGGAACCCACACCCAATGCTCAGGTGAAAGCCTCAGTCAGGCTCGTGCACTCTCAAGCAACATCTTGTGAAAGGTTCCCAACCGACACATACGCCGACTGGAGAATTGAACCACCACGGGTTAAAAACGCATCAAGCCCATGAATGGATTTGTCCCTCAGTATAAGTTTAGGCACGCTTCTTCATGAAGTCCATGCCGATTTGACGAACGTCCGAATCGTTATATCATATCCTGAATGGAGTTATAGGACGTGTGGCGCCAAAGGGTTTGGGTTCTGATAGGCGACGTTCGCGAATCAAAGCCAGATTAAAAAATTTTAATCAACAGTTGAAATCCAAGCCGACCATTCGCTTCGAGTGATATTTATGGGTGCAATCCGACCCCCGAAACCAGTCAAACTATTTGTCGGGATGCTCTGTGGCGATCGGGACCTGATGGCCCGGGCGGAACAATTTTTGACGCGAATCTATGGATCGGTGGATATTTCCAGTGGTTATTGGCCCTTCGATGCCACCGACTACTACCGGGACGAACTGGGCGAACACGTGGAGAGGCACTTCATTTCGTTTGAATCGTTGATATCACCCGAAAACATCGCCGACATCAAACGAGAGACCAACCAGATCGAAGAACAGATTTGCGATGATACACTCCGGCCACACGATCGACGACCGATCAACCTCGATCCGGGATATTTGTCGCTGAGCAAAATTATTTTGGCCACAACCAAAGACTATAACCATCGTATATATTTGCAGCGGGGAATCTATGCCGAAGTGACGCTGACTTTTCGGGACGGACGATTGCAGCCGTTTGCATGGACGTACCCCGATTATTCCGCGGAAGATTATCATCCGTTTTTTGTCGAGATGCGGAATCGGTTGAAGGAACAATACGCTCAGATGCAGCCGACGAACGGTGGGGAATCACAACGTGCATGAATCGTTTGCGTTAGTCGTGTGGACGTGCGGCAGCATCGGCGCGATGGGTCTGATCCTTTCCTGTCTGGGAACTGCCTTGATGCGGCGCCTCGCGCCTCGATGGAACCTGCTCGATCGCCCCGGCGGACACAAGCAACATACGGAACCCGTGGCACTGGGTGGTGGAATCGCCATTGCCGCAGCATTGATCGGTTCCCTTGTCGGCGGGTTTCTCATCCTGAACGTCGTCCAATCATTTCGGCCCGGCTGGCTCGGTTTCCTCCCGAACCGTCTGGCTGATTATATCCCCGGACTGCTCGGACGAATGCCCATGGCGCTGGGGATCGGATCGGGTGCTTTGATCCTGCACATTCTCGGCGTCTTCGACGACAAGAAAAACCTCGGATGGTTAACGAAACTGGCAGTCCAGTTCGCTGTCGCCGCCGCAACGACCCTTCTGCTGAATCTGCGTTTGATGACGTTTCTGGACGAATTCCCCGCCGGAAAGGCGATTTCGATTTTCATCACGATCCTCTGGATTGTGGTCATCACCAATGCGTTTAATTTTCTGGACAACATGGATGGTTTGTGCGCGGGAGTGGCGGCGATCACGGCGGCCATTTTCGGTGTATCCGCGATTCGAGCGGGTCAGTTGTTTGTTCCCATGCTCGCTTTTTTGATGGTGGGCGTGATGGTGGGCTACCTGTTTCATAATTTTCCACCCGCGCGGATTTTCATGGGCGACGCGGGAAGTCTGGTCATCGGATACTTCATGGCGATTCTCACGATCCTCACGACCTTCTGGGACCAAGGCATCCAAAGGCAGCCCTACGGATTGTTGGTTCCTTTTGTCGTTTTGGCGGTTCCGCTTTATGACAGTGCGTCGGTCGTCTGGATTCGGCTGCGACTGGGAGTCAGTCCGTTTCACGGGGACCGGCGGCATTTTTCACATCGACTGGTTCAACGAGGCATGTCGCCGAGAAATGCCGTGCTGGCAATCTACCTTGCGACCGGAGCCACCAGTCTTGGCGCCGCCCTGCTCCCCGGTGCCGACTGGACCACCGCCTGCCTGATTCTCGCGCAATCGCTATGCGTCGTTCTCATCATCGCCGTTCTCGAAGAAATCCACTCGAATGAACAATCTCCATAAACAATCTCACGTTGCCTCAACGAAGTCCTCGGATTCGCTCCGCGAAATAACTTCAAGATGGTATCGCGTTCTTCATGTCGCGTTGCTTTTCAGCATCCTCGTGATCATCGGCGTGCGGCCGTTAATTCAGGAGACACACGACACAGCCCTCCAGCCTTTTGCCGCCGCACTCACTGAAGTTCCCCAAACGTCTCCGGTCCCCACGTTATGGATCAATCTTGCGATTATTCTGATTTTCGGAATCACGGTGGCGCTGAGGACCGCCGGTTTTTTCCCACGTGTTCCGAGAACGGGTCTTGTGGTCGGTTACTGCGTGGTGGTTCTTTCGGCGGTTGCTTCTTGTTTTGTCGCCGGTAATGGGCGGTTGGCGATCAACGGCACGCTGGACTGGCTCACGCTTCCTTTACTCACGTTCTCGCTCGTGTTATTGCTTCAAAAAGATTGGCACATTCGCTTGGCGATCTGCGTGATCGTGGCATCGGGAGCCGCCATGGCGGTGGAATGCTACGATCAGGTTTTTGTCTCGCTTCCCGCCACCGCCGATCATTACGAACAAACCAAAGAGTCGTTTTGGGCCCAACAGAATGTCCAGCCGGGTTCTCCCGAAATCGAACTGTTCGAGCGTCGATTGCACGAACGAGCCGCCAACGGCTTTCAATCCATGGCCAACGTCACCGCCAATTTTTTGGTGCTCATGCTTTTCACGACGATTGGAGCAGTATTTGCCGGACGACGAGTACATTGGCGAATCATCCCCGTTGCACTCTTGTTGTGCTTTCTCGCGGGGGCGTTGATCTTAACACACAGTCGTGGGGGGATGGGTGCTCTGTTTCTTGGTGCAGGCATCGGACTTCTCTTCTATCTTTTTCGACGATGGATCGAGGTTCATCGAAGGCAAGTTTATTGTCTGGGCTGGATCGCCGTCATCACGGGGATGGCGGGAATGGTGGGACTGGGTCTCAAAACCGGAGGATGGCTCGAAGACTCCCTGACGTTCCGCTGGTGGTATCTCGAAACGACGTTCAAAATCGTCAAGGACCATCCGCTCCGCGGCATTGGGACGGACCAGTACGCATTCTATTACCCTCGATACAAAGACAGCAAATCCCCGGAAGAAATCCAGAATCCTCATAACTTTCTCGCGCAGTCCGCCGCTGAATGGGGCCTCCCGGGTTTGATCGGAATGGTCCTGATGCTTTTCGGCGCGTCGTGGCGACTCGCGCAAAAAAGCGATGACGCAAGTTTCCACGCTTCACAACTGCTGCCGCATGACGCCCCGCGTTCTCCACCCAACTTTTCCCTGCGTCGTTACTCCTTCTCGCTGTGGTGTATCTTGCTGACCATCGTGATTTGGCTGGTTCGGATCATGATGGTGGGAAAGGACGACTTTTCTTATATCCTGGCGACCAATGCTTATCCCCTGTTCGGATGGGCCCTGGCATTCGTTGTCTGCCGATTCGCACTCCACGATGATGCCGACATGCCCATGATCGGTTTCTGGGCTTGCATCGGTCTGGTTGCGTTTCTGGTCCATGATCTGATCAACTTCGCTTTGTTTGTTCCCGGTGTGGCCACGACCTTTTTTGCGCTTTTGGGAATTTGTCTGGTTCTTCGTCGTGAGCCGACTTCGGCGTCTCTGCCTCCGCGAAACGGTTCGACCGTTCGATTTTGGATGACGATGTTCGTGACAGGATCGTTCACGATTGCTTTGTATTTTTCTTTCGTTCGACCCGTCGAAAGAACATGGACGCTGCTCCAGCGTGCTCGAGAGACCGTCCCTGCCGAGTCCAACTCTGTGCGACTGACCTATGTTCAGGCATGGACTATTGACTCGCTCGATCCGACACCTGTTGCGGAGTGGCTTAGGCGAGTGGCTCAATCGGGTACGATTCCAGCCCCAGCCGCCTTTCATGAAATCGAGAACCAATCCGAAATGCTGATCCGACGCAATCCACAAAACATCGGCGCTTATCGACTGGCGGCTTCGCTCGAATGGCTCGTGGGGGAGCAGTACCATTCCGAGTCTCATCTCCACGAGGCGGCGGAACGCTACGAAACGGTGCTAAGTCTGTATGCCACCAGCCCCGATGACCATCTTCGGATGGCTGAAATTCAATACGCCTTGTTCCAGATGACCCATACCCCCGCCTCGCTCGATCGGGCCATCTCCGAACTGCAACAAACGCTGGCGTTGAACGACCGACGCGACGTACACGAAATACGCCGCTACCCCCCCCAAAAAGTCTCGCAGTTGGATGCGCAACTCAAAGAATGGACGTTGATGAAAAGCAAACTCTGATCGGACGCGCGGAATTTATGGAGAAGGGGAAGGGGGATGGGCCCGTTCGATGGCTTTGCGAATGCGATCGTGAACCTCTTCAGGAGCGGCCACGTGTTCCCACCAGCACTCGACTTTCCGCGGATCGCACAATGAAAATCCGATCGATCCCACGCCGCAAATTTTCTGGGGAGATTGAATTTTGACGCACGTGTGGCGAATCTGCAGCAGCGACGCTTCAAACAACGCGACGCTCATCACCCCTCGACAACACATGACGCGACGATTTGTCAGCACGTACAACCGAGAACTCCACTGCAACAATGCCACGAGCAGGCGAATCGCCATGACGACCACGCCCAACTGAGTGACCAGAGGATAACTCAACATCGGATCGACCCGTGCTACCCACGGCGCCGCTGCCATCAGCACCAGACCTGCCAGCAACCATCGAACCGAAACAAACCACAAAAACCACAACGAGGGTTTGAGGGCCAAAATCACGATTTCCCCGCCGTCGAGATAATAACCCGGTATGATCTGACCATAGATCAGCGCCTTGGGTGCCGCCGGAACCGGCGCCGTGTTTTGGGCATATTGCATGTCGCCCGCAACTTGTTTCTGCGTCGCAGTCATCCGCTGCCCTGCCGCTCATAGAGTTCAGGTTTGAGCACTCCGATGTGGGGAAAATTGCGATAATGGTCGTCGAAATCCAGACCGTAACCGACCACAAACGCATCTTCGATTTCAAAGCCGACAAAATCGGCCTTCACGTCGCAAACGGCTTTACCCGATTTGTGCAACAGCACGCACGTCCGCACACTGGCCGGCCCGAGCGACCACATCTGTTGTTGGACCAGTCGCAACGTCCGACCCGTATCCAGAATATCGTCAATGATCAAGACGTGCTCGCCGGCGACGTTGATGTGCAGTTGATCGAGCAATTTCGGCTCGCTCCCAACCGTCGTGGCGCCTTGATAACTGGAAACCGCCACCAAACCGATCTTCATCCGAATCGGAAGGTAACGAATCAGATCCGCCAGAAAAATGATCGAACCGCTCAAAATCGTCACAAGCGTCAAACCGCGATTCGGATCGGGATACGTCCCGGCGATCTCCTGCGCCAGCGCCTGTACGCGCTGTGCTATTTGCTCCCGGGTAATCAGAATGCGATCAATATCGTTAAGCATCCAACATACCCACCCAACTCCCTCAACCCCGGCTCATCGTCACGACCGGCATAACAACACAGTCCGATCAGAAGACTCCCTTTACCAAACCGCGAGTTCGGCAGGGTACGCACCGGGCTGCTGATCCGTGAATTGTACAGAAGGGACCGGTTTTTTTCATCCCCTTATCCTTGACGAATTTCACCCCCTGTGCGACCATCCCGCCATGATGCCCCCCGCCCCTGAAGAATCCCCAGACACCCTGTTCCATCGCCTCGAAAACAATTTCTTTCACCCGCCCATTCGACGCAGTGCGGCCGCTCTTCAAATCGCTGCGGTGCTGCTGGGGCTGGTCGGACTAATGGTTCTGCTCGGTCTCGCGGCATATCTTCTGCATGTTGATTCCATTCCCCTTCGTGTCTTTATCCAAGGCGGGACGGCGATTGTCCTCGTGTTCGGAATCAACCATGGGGCGGGTTTGGGGTGGCGCCACCTGGGGTTGACTTCCCGACGAATCAATCTCGATCTGCTGATCGGCGCCGGCAGTGTGATTCCCTCTTGGCTGCTCAACGCCGGTATTTCGATCATCATCACGATGATGATGATCCTGATCCAACACACTTCCATGCAGGCCATCGTCGAAGCCCGCAGGCCCTTCTTGGAAACCTTTGCACAGGTATCCTCCGGATATATTGTACCTCTCGCTTTGTTCGTGGGCGTATACGAAGAAATTATCTTTCGAGGATTTCTGCTCGGCCGATGTGTCACCATGACCCGAAGTCTTATCTGGGGGGCAATCATCACCTCGGTGATCTTCGGAGCGATGCACTACTCCATTCAAGGCTGGATCGGCGTGTTTCAGACGACGTTCCTTGGACTCCTTCTCTCGGCTCTGACGATCTGGCGAGGCAACATCTGGCCCGCCATCGTCGCCCACGTCGGGATTGACATCATCGGATTGATCCTGATCCAACTCCTCTTCCCCTGGATGCAGCAATTCTTGCATCAGTCCTGACACACGTTACACTGGAACCGGAAATCGGTGTATCGGCGGTGGGAAGCGTGATTTCACCGTCGGCTACCGGCTGTTGGCTACCCGCTATCGGCTATTTTATGTTCTGGATCGCCATGAAAATGTTGTTTGGGGATCGCGGCAAATTCCTCGGAATCATTGCCGGTATCACCTTTGGTGCGCTGCTGATCGCCCAGCAATCCGCCATTTTTTGCGGCTTGATGATCCGCACCTACAGCGAAATCAAGGACATTCAGGGCGCCAATCTCTGGGTCATGGATCCCAGCGTCAAATATATCGATGAATTCAAACCGCTTCCCGAAAATGATCTGCACCGCGTTCGCGGGGTAGCCGGTGTGGAGTGGGCTGTCCGATTTTACAAAGGTCTCAGCCGGGCGCGCATGCGTGAAGGCAACTACCAGCAGGTCATCGTCCACGGACTCGACGACGACACGCTGATCGGCGCTCCGTCCGAGATGCTGATGGGTACTACCGAAGACCTGCACAAACCCGATGCTGTGATCGTGGACGACGCCGGATATCGCCAACTCTGGCCCGGCGAACCTTTTGCCCTAGGGCAAGTATTCGAGATGAACGACCAGCGGGCGGTGCTCGTCGGAATCTGCAAAGCGTCGCGCATTTTTCAGACGATTCCCCTGATCATCACGCGATACAGCAAAGCCATGCAATTCTCCCCGCAGGAGCGACGCACCCTCACGTTCATTCTGGCCAAATCCAAAGACGACGTCGCCCCCAAAGAAGTATGTCGAAACATCACCACCCAGACCCGCCTCATGGCTTTGACGCGGCAGCAATTCGCATGGAAAACCATGGCCTACCTTTTGGAATACACGGGAATCCCGCTCAACTTCGCCGTCACGGTGTTGATGGGTTTCCTTGTCGGTTCTGCTATCGCCGGTCAGACGTTTTACATGTTCACGCTCGACAATCTCAAACAATTCGGCGCGCTGAAGGCCATGGGAACGACCAATCGCCGACTGGTGGGAATGATCCTCGCCCAGGCAGCCGTCAGCGGATTCATCGGATTCGGACTCGGCATCGGACCTACGGCGGTTTTCGGTGAATCCATCAAGAATGCACCCCGGTTGGCGTTTTATATGCCTTGGGAAGTTCTTGTCGGGACCGCAATTGCCGTGATTTTGATGCTCCTGACTTCGAGCATTTTGAGTATTCGCCGGGTTTTGGCGCTCGAACCGGCGGTGGTGTTTCAAACATGATTCGACCCGCCAACTCAACCATCGTCTCGTGCCGAAACGTCACCAAGACGTTCCGTCAGGGAAGCACCGACGTGATGGCCCTGCGCGGGGTCGATCTCGACGTGTTCGCCGGACAACTCACCCTGCTCGTCGGCCCCAGCGGTTGCGGCAAGACCACGCTGCTTTCGGTTATCGCTGGAATTCTCGACCAGACCGCCGGTGAAATCTCCGTGCTGGATCAGGACCTGAACCATTTTTCACCGACGGACAAAGTCCTGTTTCGGGGTCGCGAAATCGGATTTGTCTTTCAGCACTACAACCTGCTGCCCGCCCTGACGGCGGTGGAAAATGCCGCCGTTCCGCTCATCATCGCCGGTCAACCCCGGCGCCGCGCGATTGAAAAATCCCGCGAACTTCTCGAATCCATGGGCATGGCGGATCGGCTCGATTCCCGGCCTTCCAAACTCTCCGGCGGAGAACAACAACGCGTCGCCATCGCCCGTGCGCTCGTCCACGAACCCCGACTCGTGGTCTGCGATGAACCGACATCCGCCCTCGACGGCCACACCGGACACAAAATCATGGAATCGCTACGACAAATCGCCGTCCGACCCGATCGCGCCGTCCTCGTCGTCACACACGACAATCGCGTGTTCGACCTCGGCGACCGAATCGCCCACCTCGACGACGGAAAAATCACCCAAATCGAAGAATAACCACAGAAACCACCAAAACCGCACAGCGCACAGAGAAGCTTAATCAAAGCCCCCTCTGCTGTCGCCTTGCTGTTACCCACATTTTCTCCTCGCCGCAGAAGTGGCCAGGTCAGGGGTCAATGCCGTGTTTAGAGCGGATTCTGTTTAACTGTAGCGTCTCACTTGGCAATAATCGGGCACGGCATGCCGTGCCCCTACAAAATCATCATCCAAACGCTACGAATAAAACTAAACCGCTCTAGTTGAAATTTGAGTGGCTTCCGTTTAGGCGACACGTTTTTGTTTTCCTTGAATGGCGGTTTTTAACGCCCTTTTTAATTCTGCCAGATGGCGATAGCCATCGACCTTTTGCAATCGCGGCTCAATATCCAGCAAAGCCGCAGCCAGCGTTGTTTCTGATCCGAGTTGATCCACCAAGCCACGCGGGTCACCGTGCAGCCAGGAACCGCAGGTCCGAAACGTAATCAAATACGCCAAGGGGCCGTGAACGTCACCCTCCATCCCCTGACGGTCTGCGCCGCTTGCCGCTCGCTTACGGTCGCGGTTCGGATTCACTGCGTCCCCTCTTCCACGATCTTGATTTCGTCCTCCGTCAGGCCGTAAAGATCATACACCAGCCGGTCGATCTGGCGGTCCAGCGCGACGCACTTGTTTTCATAGTACGTCTTGTCCTTGTCCGTCTTCGCCTTTCTTTTATGTTTTTGCACTGGCTTCGGGTTCCACCAACGATCTTTCCTTAGCCAGCGTTAGGCGATAATCCTCTGCCTTCGGAATCCTCGTGAACTCCACCACTGCATTGTGATGGGTTCGAACAACCTCCTCGATCTCGCCAAGGTTGACACGGAAAAACTCCTTGCGTGGGTTAACCTTGTTGATGCACCTATCCGCAAAGTGATCGTGGAGAGCGCTTTCGAGTAAAGGCGCGTCGTCGCTGAAAATCATGGCATGCACATCGAAGTCGAAAGGCACCGAAGCGTCTCCGAGTTCATCAACACGCTCTTGTGGGTCCAGACGGCGAGTCACGCCGATCTTGTAAGTATTCTCGCCGAACGATCCGATGTTCGAGATAATATATACGTATCCGGCGCGAGTACTCTGTTCACGATATGCTACCTCGGCCTTGTCCCTCTGCACGCAAGCAAGTTGCGCTTCGTATTCTCGGAGTTTTGCCTGGTACTGTTCACGCTCTGACGCCGCGGCGGCTTCCATGCGTACCCGCAATTCAGCTATGACCTGGTTAAAGTGAGTCTCTTCCTTCTCAATCTTTTTCCGGGCATCTTCAATCTCCTTCATCAGTCGCGCCTGCTCTCGCATCTGCTCGCGTATCTTTCGCTGTTCCTCTCGCTCGTCCTTGAGTTTCATCTGGTACTCATAACAAACGTGAAGCTCCTCGATCTTCGCGTTCAGGTATGCTTGCGAAATCCCGATGCCAACAATTTGGCAGAGGTCGTTGAGGTCTTGATAACACTTGGTGATACGGGCTTCGATGGCGTCAATATTGCTGAATGTCACGTTGTCAATGGTAGCGTCGCATTCGCCATTGAAGGCACGGAGGATGAGCTTCTCCAGATTCTTAGCAATCTTCTTGCCTCCCGATTTATCGTTCTCTACGGAGAGGACCGTCTCAACGCGGAGAGCCTTCTTCTCCTTCACCATCTCTTTCTGTCTTTCGCGGATTTTATCTAGAAGTTGACGGTATGCTGCAGAATCAACGCAATCGTACAGCGGCTTGTAGAAACCGAAGGACTGATAAAGCTCCTCCTCCTCAAAGGACCGAATGCGCGCCTTGAGTTGTTTGAGGACGGCTTGAAGTTTGTCTTTCTCCACCGTCATGGCGGCCAAGTCGTTAAGAACGCCGAGGATCTTCTGTTGTGTGGTTATTTCTTTGGCGAGCATGTCGCGACGTTCCGGCGCTATCTGCTCGTATCGGGTTGACAGCTCGGTAAATGTCTGTCTCGTTTGGGCGAGTTCGTCATTGAGACTTCGGTTGATCTTGGTCAGTACAAGATGTGTATTTCTAAGGGAATTCCATAAAGCGATACGATCGGTCCGCTGTTTCCTGTGCCCTTGGAATATCTCAACAGCGAGATAGACGAGAGCCCCAAAAGCGAGAATGGCAAAAAATGGGAGTCGAACAGCAATGAGGCAAAACAGAATAGCGCCCCCCAGAGCGAGAAGCCGTGCAGGCGGAGGAAATGCACCTGATCTGAGTCCTTCAGGATCTTCCTCCATCAACTTACCCATTGCGCCGCATACTTTGCAGGACATCGGTTTCATTGCGGACGCGGTCATATCGCCTTCATAACAGGCGCCGCACTGTGGACACCGGAGCCGGTTAACATCAGCCATAGATATTCCTCCATCGAGGGTTCCTCGACACGCCTTTAACTCACCCCACCATTATCCAGAAATTCATCCTTACCGACTTTCTTCGTCGTGGTTCACATCCCAGCCCAGCGCCATCCAGAACTTGTCGATGAAATCTTTGCGGGCTGCCGCTTCCGAGTATTCGGGGGATTTGTAACGGGGTTCGTTGCGTTCAAAATCTTTAACGAGAACGCCGATTCTCTCGAACGCTTTATCCATTTCGGACATCGATATGCACCTTGTAACGCCCCGACCGGGCGTCATTCGACAGGAAGTCTATCACGAGCACACCTCCACCTCAAACGTCCATCCCCCCCCGCTTTCACCGTAGGCAAACATTCCGGGTTATGGCGCAGTGATGAACCGATTTGTTTTCGCGTCTTTGCGTCTTCGTGGTAGTCTGTCGGTGCTAAGCGAACTGGGCGAGGCGGGAACGACTTTCGAGGGTTTTCATGGCTTCGACGCCCTCTTCTCGCGAGTCATACAAATCAAATACGCGATCGAGGCGCATGGTTTTGACCGCATGTTCGACGCGCGGCTGAAGCCCGCACAAATGCACTTGCCCACCCTCGGCGCGCACTCGCTTGACCAGCAGCAGCAGCGAATTGATCATCCGGCTGACGACGTAGTTGACTTCGTTGAAATCCAGCAGAATAAAGCGTTGTTCTTTTTCACCCAGCAGATCGCGCAGACCATCCTCCAGTTCTTCCAGCCGACCCGTATCATTCACGCTGGGACCCTTGAACACCACCACCAATACGTTCCCATCCGAAATCGTCTCGAACAACTGGTCTGACATGATCTGGCTCCTATTCTCAACCGGCAGAGGTCCGACCAAAAACACCGAGCGAATCTTCCTCGCTGCTCTTGATCGTCAAGAGTTTGTCCAAATTGGTGATCTTGAAAAGTTTTTGCAAATCGCTGTTCAGTGAGCATATCACAAGGTCACCCTTAAGCATTTTAGCCTTCTTGCTCAAAGTGACCAGCATTCCCAGCGCCGCCGACGACAAATGCTTCACCATCCGAAAATCCAGTATCATCTTGTTCCTGTTTTGCTTGTCGATCAGTTCTGTCAGTTCGTCCGAAAACTGCTTGATCGCCAGCGTCTCCATCACGGATGTCTCCTGAATCCGAACAATCGTAACATCCTTGATGGATTGCACTAATAAACGAACTTCAGAAATCATTCAACTTCCCACCCTGCGCCATGAATCTGAGATGAAAACCAAATGTGAATCTCGATCTATAAGTGTACCATGAGAATAGGGACAAAGTC
>CAIVHJ010000261.1 GCA_903905665.1 uncultured Phycisphaerales bacterium | reverse complement strand
GAGCCGCGCGCGTCAGCAAGCGGTCTTGGGTCGGTGAACAAACCGCTCCCTGACGGTCGCGGCTCTGATAAAACAACGCCGATCGTTGAGTTTTCTACAGAGCATTCTGAAATCCGAAATTTGCATTCAGCATTTCATCAACTCTGGCTCGGGTCCACCACGCGTCCGATGAACAGGATTGTTCCCGTCGGGATATCCCGAATGATGAAAATAAACGGCTGATCCACCTTAAATTCGATCGGTGTTGGTTCTTCGCCCGGTCCGGATGTACCAGCCATTCCCACGGCGGTCGCAGCGGCTGCTTCGGTACCGGTCTCGTCCACAGACACGAAAGCCTCGTGGATAACACTGCTAATGAACAACTCACTGGGATCAGTCATTCCACTGAAATCCGCCGTACCCAAAAACGCCGAAGGCATTCCCATGGCCGACAAAGTCGGCGCCAGCAAAGTCCGCTGACGATAACTGAACTTCGGCATCGTCAGGTGGATATACTGCTCTGAAAGCGAATTCAATCCAGCGGGGATATGTTCACTATTGAAAGCACCCTCCAGATTTTCGAGCGCGACACCCAGGGGAAGGAAAATTACCATCGACAACTGGTTGCCGATATAGGGCAGTTCGATCGCTTCATAAAGTGGTCCCGCTTCCTCTCCATCGGTTGGTATGGCGTAAGCAACATATTTGAAGTATCCCGTCTGTGACATCATGGGCACGGTGATGGGGATCGTCGGTTGACCATATTCATCCAGCAGATTGAACGTGTCGTCCTGCGTGTTGTCGGCGTTAAATGGGCTTGCCCAGGAAGCGTTGAAATAGACGGCGTTGGTAAGGACCAGACGGGTGTCTGCCGTCACGTCGCCCGAATGCAGCAGTTCGGGGATTTTTTCTTCAGTGTGGTCGCTGACCCAACCATTGATCGTCTGGCGGGCACTTTCTGGATCTGCAGAAAAGTCCAGTTGCTGCAAACCGGCGCCATAATTCTGGTTCAGTACGTCAAGGAATGTTTGCAGGAAATCGAATCCCGTCTGTCCCCACAGAGAGTTGGCGATATTGAGTTTGAACGGATCGCCGGTGGTTCCTTCGGGCAGCGGTTCCGTGGCGCGACTGGCGAGTTGGCCATTGAGCGATTTGAATGCCGGGTGCAAATCGGTCTGACTCAGCGTGAAATGCAACGTGCCGGCCATTTCAGTTTCGGTGTCACCGCGCGCTCCGGCATACGTCATGGCCAGCGCCGACGAAATGCTATACGGCGAATAGAATATATTGCCGTCGGTCGTGCGCAACTGCTGATACAGATCGAACGCAAATTCGCTGTTGCCGGTTACCAGCTCCTCGATGCCTCCGCCGATCGGAGCACGAGTGGCTATTGTGTTCAAGAAGTCCTCGATCGCTATGAGACTTGCCTCGTATCCTTCAGGAAGCGTTCCACAACATGAGCCTATGGCTTCCGTTCTGCCGTCGAATTCGAATACCTGATGCCGCATGCATGGACTGGGAGCAACACAGGAGGGACCACCTTCTATTGGCTCACAGATCCCTTCGGGTACAGCCGCCAGCAAGGTTTCCAATTCTGCCGCTTCCTCCGCGGTCAGGGTGAGTTCGACATTCACTTTGCAGATCTCGGTCCCATCGAGAAGTCCCAGGCAATTCACGGACGAATCGCTGCTTGCTACCCACATGTTTCCGGTGAAGGTATAGGTGTTCGTTGAGTCCCGCACTACCGTGGCCTGCCAGAGGGTATCGATCAGTGGAGGCGGACAGTCGTACACGGTAACGTCGCTGTCGTAGTTCTTATATTGGAAACTGAGTACGTCGATGCTCTCCGAACCGCAGTCACCCTCAGAAGCCACGGAAACGCCGGCCTGGGCGGCGAGACAATCGTTGGCATAGGTATTTCCATCGCAGCCGCAAACCGAACGATATTCGACAGGGATAGGGGGACAGTGGGGGCAAATACAGGAGATTCCTTCGCAGCCACAGTCACAATCATCATGTGTTTCGTCACAAGTAGTGGGAATATCGATGCAGATACCGCTCTGATCTCCTTCTCCGCAGATACCCGGCTCGAAATAGCAAAACTGTCCTTCCGGACACTGCACGCCCGCGATTCCGCCGCACATACTCTCGTTGCTATTCCCGTTTCCGTTGTTGTTTCCATTGGTATTCGCGGCGGTCACGTTGATCGTGATTTCAAAGGTCTGAGCGGGAGGAACGCTTTCCCATGAACGGCTGTATACCAGTTGCAATTGGGTCGTTCCGACAGATCGACCCGTAAATATCCATGAATCCATCCCGCCGGAACCCGTCATCACCGGTTGGTCGAGCACATACTCGAAGCCTGTGTTTTCGACAATCTGGGTGTCGAGTTCGGCTATACTCCATTCAAAACCGGTTGTAGCATTGGATGCCAATCGTACCTCGAAGGATTGACCGATCTCAATGTTGATCGTCGTGCCGTTGTCCTCGATATCCAGGACGATATCGGTGGGTTGGATTTTGTCGCAACCCCCCACATACATTCCCATCAAACCCATAATAGCCATGAAACATCGAATCTTCGTTTGCCTCTTCATCGCGCTTTTCCTTTTTTGAATTCGTTTCTGGTTTTCCCCTGAGTTTCGGCTTTCGCCACAAAAACTCATGTCTCCTCATTTAATATACTGGGGCACATCGACATAATGGACACCGGTTCCAGAAAGAAAATGATTTTTGTGTGTTGGTTGACTTGGAATGTCATCTAATCCAATTCGGGAAAAAGAGAGAATCGCATCGTAACATACTGAATTTAATGGCGTTATAGCTGATCCGCTGACAAGATTCAGCCCTTTTTTTGGGGTCATTTATCGCTGGATGGATGGGATGGGGGGGTGGAGGGTTTTTGGGGTTGGGGTTCAAACCATCGCCAGAATTGCCACCAGGCGAGTGGGGACGGATTTTTTTCGGGGGAAGAGGCCGGGGGTGAGTTCGGTACGGCTTCAGAAGCGTATGGATTCCGGGAAACTGAAGTCGAATAGAATTCGGCTGGCGTCATGCGCTGACCTTTTTCCGAATAGAGTTTCACGTCTCCGTCATAGCCGGCGCTGTTTTTGAGGCGTGTGCCCTCAAAGGCCAATTGACCGTTGGGGTGATAATACAACTCGCGGGTTGTGTCGCCATCCTGGATGTGAACCACTTTTTCGCGTCCATCCGGGTATCGATCGATGACCTCTCTATCTCCCAATCCGAGCGCAGAACAACCGACAACCCACAAAAGGCCAAAACCGGCGAAGAGAAGGCAGCCAAGAAGTCTCATGCGAGATACCCCAGATCGTGGTATTATACATTCTGGGAATAGTGTCACCAAACGTATGCAGGATTCGTGGGATGGATACTCCGCGTGAAGAACTTGCCGTGCCGGTCACCCAGCAATGGACGATTGGTCGGCTATTGCAATGGAGCAAGGAGTATTTGCAGTCCAAGAGAGTGGAATCGCCGCGGTTGTCGGTGGAACTGCTACTGGCGCATGCGTTGCACTGCAAGAAGATCGATCTTTACCTTCGCATCGAACGGGTACCGACAGAGGAGGAACGAGGCGAGTTTCGGGAATTGCTCCTCCGGGCTGCCGAACATGCTCCGATCGCGCATCTAATCGGGAAGAAGGAATTTTATTCGATCGAATTCGAGGTGAGTCCGGCGGTGCTCATTCCCCGGCCCGAGACGGAACTTTTGGTGGAAAAAGTGATTCAGCACGTTCGCGCGTTGCCGCAACTTCATGTAGCGGTTCTGGATTTGGGGACCGGCAGCGGATGCGTCGGATTGGCGCTGTGTCGCCATCTTCCACAGGTTCGTGTGACGGGCACCGATGTGTCGGAGGAGGCGCTAGCGGTCGCGAGGAGTAACGCCGAGCGTTTGGGATTAAACGAGCGGTTTGTCGCCGTTGGGGTCGATGGATTTGATTTCCCGCCGGAGTCGATTCCGACCGGTGGGTGGGACATGCTGGTGAGCAATCCGCCGTATGTGGCTGAGAACGAAACGAGTGGATTGGATGAAAACGTTCGGAGGTATGAACCGTCGGCGGCGCTGTTCGGCGGAATGGACGGATTGAAATTTTATCGTTTAATGGCGGATCGAGCCGAGACGGTTTTGAAACCACGGGCATCGGTGTGGGTTGAAATCGGAGCCGGTCAACACGAATCCGTGGTGAAGTTGATGACCGAAAGCGGTCGATACAAGCATGTCGAGACGTTCAAAGACCTCAACGAGGGACATTCCCGCGTAGTCCGATTCGATCGAATCGAACGATAGAGACGTGAGGACGGGGAAGGAAAACCATTGATCAAGAGCAGCGGCACACAGGGTCTGGGAAATAGAAATAACCCCCCGCTGACGCGGGGGGCTCTGATGGGAACGTTCAACAAGGAAGGAAAGTATCGTGGATTGTTTTGTGATTAATGGTGGAAGTCGGTTGAAAGGAACGGTGACGGTCAGCGGGTCAAAGAATGCGGCGTTGCCGATTTTGGCGGCGACGATCATGGTCGAAGGCGAGACCGTGTTGAAGGGTGTGCCTGATCTGGCCGATGTTCGTCACATGTGTTTGATGCTCAACCGGCTGGGCGTTGAGACGAAACGTGAAGCCAATGGGGATTTGCGAATCGTAGTCGTGGACGAAATGAATTGCCACGCCGAGTACGATCTCGTGCGGCAGATGCGCGCCAGCGTATGTCTGATGGGTCCGCTTTTGGGCAAGCGAAAGAAAGCCCAGGTCAGTATGCCGGGCGGGTGTGCGATCGGTGATCGTCCGATCAATTTGCATATTCTGGGCATGGAAGCACTGGGCGCCGAAAGCGAACTCACCAGTGGTGATATTTTCCTCAAAGCCAAAAAACTTACCGGGTGCGAAATTTTTCTGGGCGGGGCTTTTGGTTCAACCGTGACGGGAACGACTAATGTGATGATGGCGGCGGTGCTGGCCGAGGGTCGAACCGTTATTGAAGCTGCTGCCTGCGAACCCGAAGTCGCCGATTTGGGAAATTTTCTCAACGCCTGCGGCGCCCACATATCGGGTCACGGAACTCCACGAATCACAATCGACGGGGTGAAGACGCTTCACGGATCCGAGCATGTGGTCATCCCGGATCGCATCGAGACCGGAACGTTCATGATTGCCGCCGCGCTGACCAACGGAGAACTGACCATCCAGAACTGTCGGCCCGAACATTTGCTGGCGGTGATTGATCGTTTGCGTTGCGTCGGAGTGATCATCGAACGCGAAGGGAACCATTTGACGGTTTCTTCGGCGCGGCGACTCGAACCCGTCGAGGTCACGACGCAGCCATTTCCGGGATTTCCGACCGATTTGCAGGCGCAGATCATGACGCTGCTGTGCCTCGCCGACGGCAACAGCGTGATTACCGAAAAGATTTTTCCTGATCGGTTCATGCACGTCGCGGAACTCAGTCGAATGGGAGCTCAGATGCGCAAAGAGGGTTCCACGGTCATCGTGCACGGAGTCAAGCGGTTGATCGGCGCGCCGGTGATGGCTTCGGATTTGCGGGCCTCAGCGGCGCTGGTGTTGGCAGGGCTGGTCGCCAAAGGTCAAACCCGCGTCAGCCGAGTCTATCACATCGACCGCGGTTACGAACGGATCGAGGAAAAACTCAAATCCCTTGGCGCTGATATCCAGCGGATCGCGGAACCGCCCGGTTCGTCACCGTCATGAGTTTCAGTGAGGCCGAAAGCGTGACAGCGATCTGGTGACAAATGAGTCTGATTTGCGAATAAGTGGGGCAGTCGCATTGCTGAGCACCGCGAGATGTTGGCGAGCGGATGGCGTTATAGGAATATCGTTTGCTCAAACGTGACCATCGCCCCGCGAACGCTTGAAGTCCGCATAGGCCCTCGCGCTTAGATGAAGGTTGCTCCGGTATGAAAGATTGCTCACCAAGGAGATCAACAACTTGCGGTATCGCCACAAGCTGTTGCAGGCCCTGCTCAGAATACGCGACAGGGAATAAAACTCCCGGTCGCAGGAGATCATCTCTTCGATGATGCCGTCCAGAGATAAATGTTTATACCGAGCCACCGGAAAAGTTAACGTATAGTATTTCCAATCTTGCGGGTAGGTATTGAGGGCGATGCGTCCCTCCGATTTCATCTGATCCCACAGGCGAGTGCCGGGCAAAGGGGTCAGAAACAGCGTGTTGAGATTATCCACGCCATACCGGCTGGCCGCCTTGGCGATCCGTTTACCGATGCCCGGTTCATCCACGTCCAAACCGATGATGAAGGAACCCGCAACTAAAATATTGTGCCGTTGGATGCGCCGTACGGAAGCGTGGAAGTTCCGACCTTTCAGAAGATTGAACTTTTTGCCGAGCTCCTGAAGCCCCTCCGGCGAGGGGGATTCAAAGCCGATGAAGACGCCGATACAGCCGGCCTGCGCAGCCAAGGTCAGGAGTTCTTCGTCATCGGCGAAGTTGATGGTGGCTTGGGCAATCCATTCCTTGCGCAGCTTGGCCTGGACCATAGCGCGGAACAGGTTCTTGGCGCGGGCGATGTGTTCCGGGCTTGTGCCGATGAGGTTGTCGTCCACGACCAGAATGCGTTTTTCACGAATCGACTGCAATTCCCGCACCACATCAGCAATGGGTCGCTGACGATATTGGGCCCCGTTGAACGCCGTCACACTGCAAAAGCTGCAGTTCAATGGACAGCCGCGTGTGGTCTGAATGGCGGCAAAGGCGTATCCGGCGGGCAGTAAATCATGACGGGCGAAGGGAACATCGTTCATCTCGGCGAGTCCTCCGTCATAACGGCGCTTCAGGCAGCCGTGCCGGGCGTCCTTAAGGACCTGCGGCCAGATGCCCTCGGCTTCCCCGGTCACGACCGAGTCCACACGCTCCATGACTTCATCGAGGCACATGGTGGCATGGATGCCGCCCATGACGACGGGCACGCCCAGATTCCGGAAGTGAGCGGCTACTTCATAGGCGCGGTTGGCCTGCGAAGTGAAAGCGGTAATGCCGACCAGGTCCGGCCGAGGCATGGCCTGATAGTCCGGCACGCCGAGGTTCTCGTCCACGATCGTAATGTCCCATTCCGGCGGTGTCAGACCCGCAAGAACCATCAGGCTGAGCGGCTTCCACACGCGATAACGGTTCCAGCGACTCTCCTTGACTCTCGTGATGGTGACCAGCGGATTTGAAGGATTGATCAGATATAGCCGCAGAGTGTCTATTTGCTCATGTCTATGAATTTGTCTGGCTCCTGTTCTTGCTCACTGCTGCTTTCACCATTCCTTCTCGCGCTGAGCCGCAGAGTCGCTGAGAGGAAATAGCGCCGTCAGTGTTTGTCCGAGTCTCGCCCCCTGCGTCTCTGCGCCGCTGCGCGAGCTATCTTGCTTGTTCCTCAAGACCATTGACTGCCCTGACGATGCCATTCTTCATCAGGGCTTCCCCGAAGTTGAAAAGGTATCCGAGTTTCAGGCCTGTAAGCCGCAAATAGGTCTGAATCTGTTTCCGGTGTGCCTTACTGATTTGCTCCACCGATTTCAGTTCAATAATGACTTTGCCGCTAACCAGCAGATCGGCGCGAAACGCTTCCTCAAATACGATTCCTTTGTACGAAATGGAGATGGGAATCTGTCGCTCGGCCGGCAAGCCCCGTTGTCCGAGTTCATGGACCATTACAATTTCATAGACGGATTCCAGAAGTCCAGGCCCCAACTCGCGGTGTAAGGCGATAGCCGTTTCAATACAAATCGTACCGATCTCATTCTCAGTCATGGACACCTTTCTCCGTAAGATATCGTGCGGAGAAGTTCTTTTTCTTCCCCTGTGTCCTCTGCGTCTCTGCGCGAGTTATTTGTGCTGTTCAAGCCAATCCAGAATGGTACGAAGACTGCCGCTGGCCATGGCGATGCACGTATCGGCTGCGCCATAATACAGGCGGATCGTGTCGCCGTCAGGAGCAATGGTGTAGCCGCAAGGAAAGACCACGTTGTCCACATCCCCGCGCTGCTCGTAGGGTTCCTGTGGGCCAAAAATCCACTGATCGCTACGTTTGAGGCAATGCTCGGGTATCTGCAAATCAAACAATGCCAGGCCAAGTCGGTAAATGGAGCCGGAGGCGTGATGTCGCACCCCGTGGTAGATCACGAGCCAACCTTGCTCCGTTTCGATGGGCGGACACGAGAGACCAATCTTGTTCGCGTCCCACCACCCACCCAGTCGGGCTTCCAGCATTACCTTGTGGCTGCCCCAGTGCCGCAGGTCGGGAGAGTAAGACGTCCACATGTGCGATCCGGGAGCACTAACCGGGCGATGAATCATCGCCCAATAACCGCCGATCCGATGCGGAAACAGGGCGGCATCCTTGTCTTCCGGCGGCATGATCATGCCAAATCGCTCAAAATGGGAGAAATCCTCCGTGAGCGCCAGGGCCACACCCGGACCGCCGCTGGTGAAAGCTGTATAGACGACGGCATATTTTTTTAGTTCGGGTACGTAGGTAATGCGTGGATCTTCGATGCCCCACAGCTCTTCGGGGTAGTGTTCCGGATCGGGCAGGAGAGTGGGCTGGGAATCAATTTTCCAGTCGTCTATGCCATTGACTGAGCGAGCCGCACTCAAGTGGGAATGTCCTCGCCGGTCTTCCACACGACACAAAAGCAGTGTGGTTCCATCGGCCAGCAATGTCGCGCCGGGATTGAACACACTATGCGCCGGATAAGGCCAATCCGCGCCGGTCAGAATAGGGTTGAGTTTATGACGGTGAAAAAGCTCAGGGTGTTTCCTGCTCATTTGGTTTGGCCTTCCAGTGATATAAGTACATTCTCAGCCAGCCGCAGTTCCAGCAAGGATTGGAGAAAGGCCAGCGTTGACTCCGCACCCTGATTCTCGTTTGGGCGATCAGGATGCAAACCGTCCCGGCAACCCCCCGTCGTCGGATCGTAGATGGGTAGATTCAGGTCGTTGCGCCCGAGGAACCACTCGAAGGCGCGGCGAGCTTCCTTGCGCCAGCGCTTATCGTTCGTGATCCGGTAGGCTTCGAGACAGGCAGAAACCATCGCTTGCGCCTCTATCGGCTGTTGATCGAACCGGGCCCGCTCACCATTTTGTTGATAAAAGCCGTTGGATCCGATAGGAACAAAATGCCCGGCGCCCGAACGCTGCAAGTCGGCCAGCCAACGAAGCGCCTCGAGTCCGGCTTCGGTCATCGTGGCATTCGGTATCGATTGGCCGCACATCAGCAACGCATGGGGTAGCGCGGCGTTGCAATAAGTCAGCCGGTCTTCATACCAGCGCCATTGATCCGAGCGGTGGTTTTGATACAACGTCAGCAGCCGCCCGGACAATTCCTCCCGGACCTGGCTGGCCCTGCGATCACCGGAAAAACGGAGCTGGTATTCATGAATACCGATCAGCGCGAAAGCCCAGGCACGCGGGCTGGTGATGTTGAGAATAGCGGGCAAGGCCAGTTCGAACACGCGGCCAGCCATACTTTGCAGGGCCGGCGTGTTCGAGCGGCCTAATACGGTGCCCAGGGCCCACAACGCCCGACCGTGGCTGTCGTCGGAACCGCCCGTTTCCAGCCAGCGGCGCTGATAATCCATCGTGTTACGGAAGCGTCCTGTTTCCGTATTGAAGGCATACCATATAAAGGCGAGATAACGGGTGGCCAGTTCTAAAGATTCTTCGTTGCCCAGGGCTTCCAAAAGCGCGCTCACCATCAGGGCGCGGGCGTTATCGTCGGTGGTGTAGCCCTCGCTGTATTTGGGCACCGTGAAAATGGCGTGTTGCAACATGCCGGTCTCGTCCGTCATGTGGCGCAAGTGATCGAGTTTGAGAGGCGGCAGTTCACCGGGGCGCTTGTCGAGCGGTTTGACTGCGAAGCCCGGCGGGGTGAAATGCCGACGTTCCGCCTGAGCGAGTGCGAAACTTTCCATATAGCGGCGCGCGACCTGCGGCCAGATCATCTCCCGTCCAAACAGATAGGCCCGCTTACGCATGGCGTGACGTTTCGCCTCATTATCCAACAGGTCAATCACCTGCTCGGCCAGTGCCGCCGGATCACGGAATGGCACCAGTACTCCCCGTTCATCGGCCAGCATTTCTTCTGCATACCAATACGGTGTGGAAATGACCGCCTTGCCCGCCCCCAGGGTGTAGGCGAGCGTGCCGGAACTGATTTGGGCTACGTCGAGATAGGGTGTGATGTAAATGTCCGCGGCACTGATGAACTGAACGAGCTCTTCCAAACTCACGAACCGGTTATAGAAAATCACCTGACCTTCTACGCCTTTTTCCTGAGCCAGCCATTGCAGGGAAAGCCGGTATGTTTCGCCTTCATGTCGCACGACCTGGGGGTGGGTCGCACCGAGGATCATGTACACCACGTTGGGGTATCGGGCTAAAATGGCGGGCAGAGCGGAGATGACATTTTCAATCCCTTTGTTCGCCGAGAGCAAGCCGAAACTCAGTAAGACGATTTTGCCTTCGACTCCAAACAGGTCTTTGTGAAAACTCGGGTCTTCAAAGGGCACATCCGGGATGCCGTGGGGGATATGATCAATCTTCTCCGTGGGCACCCCATAGACTTCGCGCAAAAATTTCGCACCGCGCTCACTGATAACGACCAACCGGGCGGACAAGGCTGCGATTTCTTCCAACACCCGCCGCTGATCAGGGTCGGGGTCGCGCAGAATGGTGTGCAAGGTTGTGACGATGGGCATTCGCAATTCGCGCAAGAGCACCAGGATATGGCTGCCCGCGCGTCCGCCAAAAATGCCATACTCATGTTGCAGGGATACGAGGTCCACGTTGTTGATATTCAGGAAGTCGGCGGCGCGGCGATAAGAGTCAATATCTTTCTCTGGGAGTTCAAATCGAACGCGGGCCGGATAGTCGTAACCCGTCTCGATATCATTGACCGGCAGGGCAATACAGGTTGTTTGACTATATTGGGCGGCGACGGCCTCACACAAATCGGTTGTGAAGGTGGCAATACCGCATTGGCGCGGCAGGTAGTTACCGATAAACGCAATCCGATTGAGCATTGAATTGGTCGAACTGCGGTTCATGACAAACATCTCTTTTCTTACATCGCCCAGACCGGTATTGGCAAAGGAATTTCACCACACAAACCCGACGGGATACTTTAAGGATAAGCCCAAACGGCTGCCGTCACAAGATCGGCATTCTCATAACCATCGATTCCCAGAGGTAGGCTCGAAAAGATACAGGTGCAACCGGAGACCGGGATTACACCTCTGACAAAGAGTTAAGTATTATGTCCCCCGAATACCCGCAGTCATGATGAAGCGCATGGCGTCCTCCAAGCGCATGTCGAGCGGCTGCACCCGTTCACGCGGCACGATGAGCGTGAACCCGCCGATCTGATAGCTGTACGGCACGTACACTGCGACATCTCCCTCACCGCCCAGACCGGGCGGCAGATCGTCGAACTGCTCCCGTGTCAGCAAGCCGACCACGCGTATACCGGTTTCTCCGAGCGAAACCATGACGACCTTGCTCGTCACACCGAGTGCGCCGGACTTGGCGAAAAAACCGAGCAGGTCGCGGACTGCGCCGTAGATCGTCTTCACGAGCGGGATGCGCCCGATGAAACTCTCGCCGAGCCGGATGAGTTGCGGCATACCCCAGATGTTGATCAGCAAGCCCAGCATGAACATGAGAGCGAGACCGGCCAACACGCCCATCCCCGAAACGTACCACGCATTCGGCATAATCCATTTGATGCCCGTGCCGAGCGTCCGCTCGGCCGTAGAGCACAGCCAGAAAAGCAGAAAGACCGTCACCACCAAGGGCAACATTGCGATGAGACCCTGAACAAAGATCGTACTGAGGCGTTTCATTATCGACTCGTCCTTTTCACTCAACCGTTTCCATAAGAACAAGTTAACGGCGACAATCTCATGTTCTTGTCAACCACAATCGGGAGTTTTCACGATCGGCGGGCTACCTTCTGAGGTGGTCGCTGTCCGGCTCTTCCTGCCTGCCCGGGCAATCCTCGCGTCACACCGCGCAGCACGCCGGTGCCGAGCGCTGCGCTACGGCTGCTTCTTAAGCGTCAAAGTCGCATCCGTGCCCTTGATGCCCTTGACCAACTCGATCGTCTTGTCGTCAGGCCGTCGGACGGCGTAGCCGTAGCTGCTGCCGTGCTTGTCAACGAACGTAAGGTAGCCCATGGCGTCAACCTTCCAACTGCCGAGGGACTGCTCGACCTTCCCGTCGTAGTTGAGCTCGGCTGTGTAGCTGCCGTCCTGCTGCAGACGGAGGTCTGCGCTGACAAGCTTACCGGTCTGATCGGTCGGCCGGAGGAGCTTGAACTGCTCGCGGGCCATCTCGGGCCGCAATTCGCTTCCGGTCCAGCGTCCGGCGAGATTGGCGCAGCCGGAAGCGCTGACCACGACACCCATACACAATAACCCACCAAGAACTCGTTGCCAATCAAATCTACGAATAAAGTACATGAAGAATCTCCTCATTATCTGTGAGTTCGCGTTATCAATTGAGTCCAAAGGCTACAACACACGTCGCCCCTGGATAACGCGGACCAGTATAACAACGATCGCCACCACCAACAGGAGGTGGATGAATCCATACATCGTGTACGAGGTGACTATTCCGAGCAACCACAACACGATCAGGATGACTGCGAGAGTCAAGAGCATTGTGACATTCCTTTTCGCAAGTAATATTATTGAGCCACGACCTTCACGGTGAATTCCACCGAGGTCGGCTCACCAGTATCCGGTGTCCCCTTCACTGAGACGCGATATTCACCGAGGTCGGCTTTCTTGCCTGCGGTGATCCGGAGTTGCACTTCGGGCTTGTCGCTTCCCTTGACCGTCACATTGGTCGGATCGATGCTGATGCCCTTGGACGGCTTGATTTCCAGCTTCACGTCCCGTTTGAAGGACTCGCCCCTCTGCAGGATCACGGTGACGGTTTGGACTTCACCTTGTTTGACCTCCGGAGCGGAACTCGGGACGACGATACTGAATCCCTGGTCCCGAGACACGGTACCGCCTCGAGGGCTGATGGATTGGCAGCCGAAGGCGGCAGCCAAGGCCAACGTCATTACAGTCGTCATTACAGTTTTCATCTCTGTTTCCTTTCAAAAAATTGATCTTGTTCAAAAGCCGTGACCAACACTTGCGTGGTGACGGCGTCATTGGACTCTAATAGGCGTGATGGTCTTGATCATCGGTCCACAGCCGCAGATAAGACAGACACACGCCGCCCGAGTAAAATTAATTCGCTGATTCGTGAGCAATCTCTTGTTGAGGTTGTTTACGTCTTCTTGCTGTTGAGTCATAACTTCCGGGCTCCAGTCACGATCAACCCGACCTCGCCAGTCAGTGCAACACCGCCCAGGATCAGCAAGAGCGGCAAGTCCTTCTTGTTGTCAGTCATCACGCTAACCAACCCAACATCCACCACCGTGTCGCGCATCGTGTCACTGATTTTTTGCCAACCAACCAACATACCGAGGATGGCCATGATGACTCCAGTTGTTATGAGTGGTGCGCCGCGCATGGTTTGTCTCCTTGCAGGACTCTTGCAGGCCCTCTTTGCAATCTTTCTTATCTTTACTTGTCCGACATCGGCGATTATAGACGTCCTGAAACCAGCAAGACGACCATGATCAGCAGGACCAATCCAATTCCGCCGCTCGGGTAATAGCCCCAGTCTCGGCTGTGGGGCCACCGGGGCACCGAACCCAGAAGCATCAGGATCAGGACCACAATTAAAATAGTGGAAAGCATTTTAGTATCCCTTTCAGAATAGACTCAAAAATAAAAGACTCGTTTCTCCGTGTCGTTGTGTATTGCCAACTTTCCAATCCTGGGTTTAATTGTCTTTGGACTCACCTTTGGGTTCGTCCTCCGATTCACCATGAGACTGTTCACAAATAGCCACCTGGCATTGGGTGTCAACGCGGTTCACGGGAGCGATAGGGCAATCGGTTGCCGGCGTGTTCTGAGTCAAGCGAGCTTCCTTATTAAGTCGCAAGCGTGAAAATGTGGACAGGTAACCCGGCTGCCCCTCCGGCAGTCGGGTTACTCCACCCAGTTGTTAGCCGCCGATCTTCTCGAAATCCCAATTCTGATTGAGAGCTTCGATCCGAATCGCCGAGTGCAGATCATTCTTATTCGTGGTCACTCGGATTCTCATTCCGTTATTCAGATCCGCCGACTTGCAGACCTTGCCGTCCAATAGGACTTCGGCGTTGCCCGTCAGTGTGCAGGTATGTTCGTCCCTGCCCAGCGTGTCCGTCATTACCAGCTTGTTTCCGGTGATACTGACGACTTTGCCGAAGTGCGGTACTGCGCCGCTGAGCCAAACATCATTGCTGAGGAGCAGCACCTCAACTCGTCGGTCGCGCCTGAGCTTCATGTTGCCGAACTCGCCAATTTTGATCCTTTCATCTGACAATCCCGCTTGCATCAGCGCGTCACGGACGGCGTTGATACGGCGGTCGCACATATCCTGGTTGCGCGAGTCGCTGCCGTTGGGATCCATGGAGCCGTCGATGCCGATGATGAGGGACGGATTCTGCTTCATGTAGGCCGCGATCTCGGTTACCTTCTCGCTGTCGGTAGGATGAATGTCCGCTCGGTCGTAGTCAAACCAGAACTCCCGGTACGACATCCATCGTTCCACTCTGCCGGCTGGACCTTGTGCACCCGCCAATCCGGCTGGACCTTGCAGTCCCTGTGCTCCGGTCGGGCCCGTTGTCCCGGCAACACCGGCCGTAGTATTACCTTGAGTACCCGTGTATCCGGTTTCGCCTTGCGTTCCGGCCGATCCGGTTCGACCTGCGGGGCCGGAAGGACCGACGGTCGTCGGGCCTCGTTCACCCGTGGGTCCGGCTGGACCTTGCGAACCTGCGACGCCGGAAGCACCGGTCGGACCGGCGTATCCATCCGCGCTAGCGCCTTGTTGGCCCGTTTGTCCGGTGGCGCCTTGTGCGCCCTGAGCACCGGAAGGACCAGTGACGCCGGCAGTTCCACGCTCAGTGCCGCCTTCGGGACCGGTTGCTCCGGTTGGACCCTTTTGACCCATGGGACCGGAATCACCCTGTGCACCGCGAGGACCGGCTGCGGCGTAACCTGGGCCGCCTGTTTGTCCGGTTGTGCCGCGTTCACCTGTCGATCCGGTGGAACCTTCGGCGCCGGCCGGGCCGACAATGTTCGCTTGTTGATCATCGTGGCTTTGTGTTTGTGTTGTGGCACATGCGCCCTTGCTGCCGCATGAGGCACACCCTACGTACATCGGTATTGCAGCACAAAGCAGCAATACAGACGCGATTTTCAATCCTCTGACTAACATAACTTTCTCCTCTTTTCCGGGCAGATCGGCATTGGCCGCTACCCAAATTGTGTTCCATTTCGGAACGGACTCGAACAACGATTCACTTCTTCATCACTGCTCTGACAACTCCATCTCACTTCATGTCGATGACCTCCTGCTCAAACACGCGCGATCGGTCAACGGCGTGTTCGGGGCGATGCCGGCCTCCTTTCGACCTGACAAAAGTGAAAATGCGGGCAGGTAACCCGGCTGCCCCTCCGTCAGCCGGATTACACCGCGCGATGTTTCCATGTTTCACTCTTGTCGCCATAACCTTCTTCGCATATTTGCTTCTCTCTCTGACAATTCACAATTCAGACCAGGAGACCCATGGAGTCTGGCGCAACGGACGCTTTGCTGGAATCGCTGCCGTCCGCGTAATCCGATTTCGCGTCAGGCCTTGTCTCTTTACCCAATACCACATAGAGATCGCGT
>CAIVHJ010000260.1 GCA_903905665.1 uncultured Phycisphaerales bacterium | reverse complement strand
AGCAAATCCCCATCGAGCGCGTCATGGAGAGTGTCGAAGCCGTTCACGAGGCCGTGCAGGCGGGGAAACTCCTCCCATCGGATGTCGTTCGCGTGTTTGTCCCGCCCAAAGACACCGCTGAAGCCCGCGCTTTTACCGACATGGTTTCCAACATGCTGGATGACTACACCCAGCGAGCCTTGGACAACTATACTGGTCGGATTGATTTCACCGGTCGAGTGGACATGCTCGACAAGATGATTTCGTTGATAGAACAGTGCAGTAAGATGTTCAGGGGAGAGGGCAACATCGAGCGAATTACTGTTAAATACATCAAGCCCTCTGAGGCGGTCGCTCAGCTTCCCTCTCTGGTGGACAACCTGGAAGGGGAGTCCACTCAAACGCCAGTGGTTCCTCGTGCCCCGAAGGTCCGCCAGCCCAACGGTACAACAGAATTGGCGCCGGAGAGCGAACGGGTTTTGGTGGTGGCGGATGACGCGAGGAAGTCGTTGCTGGTCAAAGGACTGCCGTTTAAGATCAACGAAGTTCGTGAAGCGCTCAAAATTATCGACATTCAGCATATTGAACCGGAGATACCCAAAAATCCGGTCGTCTGGAAATTGAAACACGCCCGCGCGGAAGATGTCGCGCAGACCTTGACGGAAGCAATGAAGAGTTTTTCGAATCCTGCGGAAGCGGCGGTCGCCTCTCGCGCCCCCCGACGACCGGGGGTGCCTCAACTTCCGAACGTGACGGCGGCGGACGATCAGAATCTGAGCATTGTCGTGGAACCCCGCCAGAATGCGCTTATCCTCCAGGGACCGGAAACGCTCATCCAGTTCGCCACCAACTTTGTGGATCAGTATCTGGACGTCGAAGCCGGGGGAAATCAGTTCAAGAAGATTCCCATCAAATTCCAGGACCCGCAGGTGGTGGCGGACGACGTTCGGTCTTTGATGGGAACCCGCAGTACTTCGCCACGACCCAAGGGTACGGCTGTTGCTGCTGCGGAAGAGCCATTCAATATCATGGCGGTCGGTGATTCCGTGTTTGTTCGGGGTGATCCTGCCCAGATGAGCGAGGCGGCGGCCCTGATCGAACAAATCGACGTGGACAGCGGTCAGGTCAGCACGTATTCCATCAAACTCACCAACGCCACTCCCACCTTTGTTGTGCAGATTTTGGAATCGATCGAGCAAAGCTCGTCGTCACCGAGTTCAGATCCGGCGGCTGCCGCGCGCAATCGGATCAAGCAGGGTACTCGGACGGCGCGTCGGGGCAGTCGCTTCTTCCCCGATGATATGGCGGGAATGATTTATTTCACGGGTACGGAGCGTGACTGGGAGCAGGATGTTCGTCCCACGATCGAAAAGATCGACCGGAATTACGAAGTGAAAAAAACAGCGGAGATTCAGCTCAAGACGTTTGTGATTCAGAATGCCGACGTGGAAGACCTTGCCGCCAAACTCGATCCTTTGTTGCAGGCCAAGGCGCAGGAATTGTCGCAAACCGGTGAAATCGAAGTCGCTCCCAAGGGCGGGAAGCCGGTTGATGTCAAAAGCAAAGTGACCGTCCAGTCGGATCGTCGGACCAACAGCGTCATCGTCAGCGCCCCGCTCGCCGTGCTCAATTATGCCTCCGACGTGATCTCCGTGCTGGATGTCGAAAGTCCGAAGTCCGACAAATTCACGGCGTATTATCAGTGCGTCAATGCCGGCGCCGGAGAATTGGCCAACCTTCTGAATAGTATGTTTGGCGGGGCATCTTCATCGACACCGGCGGCCACCCCGGCTGCTCCGCAGGAAGGCGCACCCGCCGCCGATGCTCGGGCACGACGGGCGGAGCGAACGCGAAGGATTTTGCAGGCCGCGAGGAGTTCCGGCGGTGGGGGAGATGTCGAGATTTATGCCGTGCAGGGTGACCGCTCACTGGCGATTACGACCCGCACGGAAGACCTTCTTGCGGAAGTTCTCAAACGTGCCAAGGAACTGGACGACATGTCGGTTTCCAGTGAATCCGTCATTAAGCGTTTCGATCTGAAGTATTCCGATGTGTATTCGCTGGCGGACGATTTGATTCAGATGTTCGGGGAAGCGGCGCCGAAAGCTCCCGCCAAATCCTCCAAATCCGAATCCGGCGAGGATTGGTTCTCGTCCTCGTGGGGAGAAGTGGACAAGGGTCCTCGCATCGGCAAAGACATTCGCATCAAACCCCTCGGTGAAAGAAAAACGCTCGTGGTTTCCGCACCGCCGGCCAAAATGGTTGCCATCGAAAAATACATCGGTGAAGTCGAACAGATCGAGGAAGCAATCCAGACCGGTTCGGGATCGACGGATCAGGAGCCGTTCCGAATCTACCATCCCAAGTACCTGAGCGCCTCCGATGTGGTGAAACGTACTGAAAACATGATGGATAAGATGTGGGAAAAATCCCCGGTGACATTGTATATGCTCAGCAAGGACGAAGTGATGCTTACCGGGAATCCGAAATCCTGTGAATACGTCGAACAGGAAATCATCACACGCTACGTCGATGTTTCCGGTACGAGTTCTCCGACGGTTTTCAAATTTGTAAGCACCCCGTCCAATGTACCTGTGGAAGCCATTCTGCCGTTTCTGCATAGTTATCTTCCCGACATGGACATCGAGGTACAGGGAATGGGAGAAGTGCCCGTCGAAGGCGGCTATATGGGTGTGAAGGAAATCAAGTGACGAGAGGTTGTTCGTTGCGGATTTGCGCAGCAGGCGTTCGATCCGCGAGCAGTGGATGAGAATCGCGAAACAAGTGAGTCGGTATGAGGATCGAGACCATGAATATTCGATTGTTGCTGATGGGCGTCGGACTGGTGCTTCTGGGGCAGGCAGGTCTTTGGGCCCAGGAAAGCGATTCCAGGAAAACGCTTCCCCGAACCGAACCGGCTCCATCAACCCCCGTACAAAATGTTTCGAACGCAAAGGCCGACCCGTCGCCCGGCGAGACCGGTTCGGCGGCTCCGCGCAAGAAGTCCAAAGTCATTTTGCGTTACGACAGCTCGGGGAGACTGGTTTTGGAGGGCGAGTCCAAAGACGTTGAAGATCTGGATTATGTCTGGAAAAATTTGGTTGCAGAATGGGAAAAGCCGCAGGCAGGCGCGCCGGACATTCGTTTTTATCGCTGCAAGTATATCGATGTTCAGCTGCTGGCTTCGATGGTGGAAGAGATTTTTACGGGAACCTCCAAAGCGGCCCGACAACAGGCGGCAATGCAGGCTCAGCGGACGGCTCAGCAACAACAGCAGCAACTACAGCGGCAACAGCGACAGGCCGCCGGACAAAATGCCAAGGAGAATACGCAGGAAAACACAAAATCAAAGGAAGAGGATAAACGTTCGTCCGGCCTGTCGGAACTGGAATCCCTGTTTGGGGGAGGAGGAGAGTCTGCCAAGGGAAAAGCTACGGAACCGATCGACATCCGGGTCGTGCCGGAACCACAGCGACAGATTCTGTGGATTGTCACCGAGACGCCGAATTATCCGACAGTGATTGAAGTGATCAAAACGCTGGATACCTCGGTGGACGCCCAGCGCGACTACGAAATCGTCGTGCTCAAGAAACTCAACGCCGATGATGTGAAGACGTCGATCGAGGACGTGCTCGGTTTGGGGCAGACGACACGGACGGCCAACCGAGCGCGACCACAAACCAACCGTCCGGCCGGACAGGCCACCGACGCGCAGCAGTTGGCGGAACAACTCGAACAGGAATTGCTGCAGATCGGGGAAAAGACGGGCAGCACCAAGGATGTGCGGATTTCGTCGCTGCCGGCGACCAATTCGATCATCGTGTTTGGGCCGAAGGATATCCGCGAGATCGTAATTCAGATGATCGACAAACTGGAGGAGCAGGGGGCGGAGACCCGCGTGGTCAGCATTCCCCTCGAGAACGCCAATGCGGAGACTTTGGCGGCCACATTGCAGAAAGCCTATGGGGAAGCGGCGGCGGGACCCAGTGGAAAAACGGGGAACGTGAAGATCACGGCCGACGCTTCGATCAATACGATTTTTGTCGCCGCACCGCCGGTTTTGCTGGAGGAAATTCAAAAGCGCATCAAAGAAGCCGAAGCCCAGGCCGGCGAATTCAACCCCCGCAACATCAAGGTTCTTCAGGCCGATGCCACGACGATTGCCGCCACGCTGGATAAAGTCTATGCCTCCCGACGAACCGGAAAAACCAAAATTTCCATCACGCCCGACGCCATCTCCAATCAACTCGTGGTTTCCGCCCCCGACGATATTTTTAACGAAATCACCAAACTTGTTGCGCTGCTCGACCAGCCCGATGCCAAACAGGCGATTCCCAAGTTCTACAAACTGCAATACGCTGCGGCAGAGGATGTGAAGAAGCAGGTAATGGAAATGGCGGTTCAGTTGATCAAGTCCGATCCGACCAGCGTCAGATCGGTGGGCGCTTTTGGCGTAGTGGCCGACGCCACGACGAATAACGTGGTCATCATGGGTTCACCGGTGATGCTCGGCATTATGGACAGGGTGATTCCTCAGATCGATGTCGAACCGGCCGATCCGACGAAGCGAATCACCAAAACCATCGCGCTCATCAAAGCCAATCCCCAGGAACTCGCCAATAACATCAAACAGGTTTACGGCGACCGAAAGCGACTCGGCGTCGATCCGCCGACGGCCACCGCCAACTTGGCCGCCAACGCCGTCGTCGTCGAAGGTACACTACGGCAGATACAGGAGATTGAGGCTTTAATTCAGTCGATTGAATCCATCGTTCAGCCCAACCCCGGCGAAGAACTCAAGCAATTCACGATCAAATTGGCCTATTTGGATCCGGTGCAGGCCGCCGACATGCTCAACAATGTCTTTCAGCGCCAATTCGAGGCGCTGAAAAAAGTCGGCGCCAAAGGCATCAAGGAATCCGATATGACCTTATCCATCGTCCCCGACAGCATCGGCCGGCAGTTGTTCGTCAACGCCACCGAAACCAACAAAAAGAAAATCGATGAAATCCTCTCCGAAATCGATCGTCAGGAAGCTGCCGGTCCGATCAATCTCCGCGTCATTCAGGTCGCACAGGGAATCGACGCTCAGGAAATGGCCAAAATGGTGGAAGATACGATTCGACGCGGCGAGGACATCAAAAAGCAGCAGAATACTTCTTACAAACCCTCCTACGTGGCGATCGGTTCCGATTTTCGGACCAATTGTCTGGTCGTGGCGGGTTCTCCGTCGCAGTTTGAGGAAGTGCAGCAGCTGGTCAAAGATCTGGAAGGTCGAAAGCCGACCGGACCGACCAGCATCCAGGTGATCAATCTGAAGAATATCAAATCGAGCGAGGTAAAAAAAGTCCTCGATCAGATGATCGAGGAGCGAAACCAGAAGAATCAAACTCGAAAACGATAACGTGATAAATGACACCACCGCGTGTGGTGCTTGATAGGTCGGTCGTTCAAGATGCAAAAGGAGTGGTCCAATGAGGCATGGAATCCTCTACATGATCGTGGTGATCCTCGGATTGTTTTCCCTTCCGGCTCGCGCGCAGGAGACAACGTCACCTCCGTCAGGTGATAATCCTCCGGCGCCGCAGGATCAACCTGCCCCGGTTGAATCACTGAATCTTTCAAGGGATCCCGTGGACTACGAAGTGCTCGGGGATAGTACGATCATTCTCAAGGGGAATCAGGATGATCTAAAAATTCTCGAAGCCCTGATTCACAAGATCGATGCTGAGATCGAGCGCCCGGTCATTCGTTACACGCGACTGGAGAACGCTTCGGCCAAGGATTTGGCGCAGCGCCTGCAGCAATTGTATCAGGCGGTCGCGGCGACCAATCGGCCTCAGGACAAGATCATGATCGTCGCCGATGAGGGCAGCAACAGTCTGCTCATCGCCGCTCCCGCCGCGCTGATCAACGACATCATCGCCACCGCCAAAGAACTGGATCAGATTCCGCGCCTTTCGAAGATCGAACCCGACATCATCCAGCTCAAGTATATTCCCGCTTCCGAGGCAGCCGAGATCATTAAGAACTTCATGAGCAAGTTGCAGCAGCGGGTCGGCGGCGCCAAGGCGCTCGAACAAATCAGCATCGAACCCAACGACCGCAACAACACCCTGATCATCACCGCCCCTCGAGAGGACATCGAACAGATCAAAAAATTCGTGGCCACCTTCGACGTCGAACCCAGCGGACTCGCGAAAGCGGAATTGTTGTTCATTCCGCTGATCAATGCCCGCGCGGAGGATCTCGCAAAATCCTTGTCGAGCATGATGTCGGCGCAGAGCAAAGAGGCGAAGGAACTCAAGGAAAAAATACTCCGCCTGAGGTTTACGAAAGTGACCCCCGACGGAAAACAGGAAGTGCTCCCCGAACTCGATCTCGAAAAACCGCTTTTGATCATTCCCGAACCCGGAACCAACGCGCTGCTGATCGCCACGCACGACCAGAACAAGGAACCGATTACCGAAATCGTCAAACTGCTCGACAGCGTCCCGACCGCTCCCGAAATGGGCATCGAGTTTTTCCCGCTCAAATACGCCGATTCAGAATCCGTCGTAAAAACGCTGGAAGAAATGTTCAAAGAAGGCAAACAATTGCCCAAAGTTCCCGACAAGGAAATCAAAGGTGCGGTTGCCGAGGGAGTGCCCGGTAAAGCCTTCGCCTATAACGTCGGACTTCATGCCGACACGCGAACCAACACCGTGGTCGTCTCCGGTCGGCCCGAACAAATTGCCATCGCCCACACCGTCATCAAAACTCTGGATGTCGAGGACGGATTGTTCCTGCCCACTCCACGGATTTTCTATCTCGAGCACACCGATGCCGAACGAGTCGCCAAAGTATTGACCGACCTGAACAAGCAGACCGTGGATAATTTGGAAAAGCGCAAGGCGGGAACCGTGGCCATCGAGCAGCAAAAAGCGACGATTTTGTCGGATGCCAGGAGCAACGCCCTGATCATTTCCGCCACGGCAGACAAGTTCAAGGAACTGACCGAACTGGCGGCCAAACTCGACGGGACCCCCGACAAATTCCTGAATGAAATCCGCGTCATCAACTGCGACAAAACCAACGCCGCCGATCTCGAACAAAAAATCGTCAAAATGTGGGACCGCAAAAAACAATTGCGCGCCCGTGAAAACCTCCCCCAGGACCTTCCTGTGATTGTGTCCGATCAACGCAGCAATTCGCTGGTGGTGGCTTCCAATGTGGAGGACTTTGAAGCCATTAAGAAAATCGTGGCGCAGTTGGAATCCCAGCCGTTGGCACCGTTGGCCATGGTCCGAATGATCGAAATCAACAACAACGACGCCGGCCAACTGGGCGACCTGATCAAGAAGATTTTTGACGAACGTCTCAAACAGCGTCCGGGTACCGGCGGTCAGGAAAACAACGCTGACAGAGTGGCAGTCGCTTCCGACGGAGCGACCAACACCCTGCTCGTGGCTTCCTCCCTCGAAAATTTTGAGGAAATCAGCCGGATCGTTCAACAGCTGGATATTATTCCGGAACTGGAGGGCGTCGTTCAGACGTTCATCCTCAAAAACGCCGATGCGAGCAGCGTGGCCAATAAAATTAACGAACTGATCAAGCAGGGACTCTACAAACCCGGAATGACCGGGACGAGCAGCGGCGTGTCCAAGGAGCGGGAAAAAGTCGCCATCATCGCCGATGCCCGCGCCAACGCCATCATGGTCAGCGCCTCCAAACCCAATATGTCCATCGTCGCCGATCTCGTCGAACGACTCGACGTGAGACTCGACCTCAACCAGCAATTGCGAATCTTCAACCTCGAAAAAGCCAAAGCGGATCAGGCCGCCAAACTTCTGACCGATCTGTTCAAGTCGCCGATCGGCGGAAAGGGCGACACCGGCATGGTCGGTGCGGTGGCGATTCAACCGGTGACGTGGACCAATTCGTTGCTCGTCTGGGCTGCTCCGGGGCAAATGGAAGACATCGAACAAATGATCCTCAAACTCGACGGTAATCTGCCCACGCGGGAAATGATGTTCGACGTTATTCAGCTCAAACAAGCCAAAGTCAAAGACCTGACCGATGCGCTCCGAAAAGCGTCGCTCATTCAGGGCGAGGGCGGCGGCAGCAAGGATACCTCCGGGACCAGTGCCGTGATTCTGTCGTTCCTGGAAAAAATGGACAACGGGCAGGAGGTGCTCCGCAAACTCATCCGGCAGGATATTTCGGTCGAACCCTACGAGCCGACCAATTCGCTGCTGGTGATGGCGCCTCCCGATAACATGGAAATGCTGAAAACACTGCTCTTTCGCATCGACTCCATCCCGCCGCTCACCGCCCAGATCGAAGTCTTTTCACTGAAAAACGCCAGCGCCGAAACCATGATCGATATGCTCCAGAAGGTTTTTGAAAGCGAAAAACAGGGCAAGAGCAGCGGACCCGAGCAAACCTTCGTCGAAGGCGCGAGCCTCCTGCAAAACCTGACGTTCTCGTCGGATCAGCGAACCAATTCGATCATCGTGGCCGGCAACGAGGAATACCTCAAAAAAGTCGGCGAACTCATCGACAAACTCGACGGAGAAGCCGCCGACGAACGCGTCCTCTCCGTCTATAACATCAACAACACCCAGGCCAAGGACCTCGCCGGCGCGATCGAAGGGTTCAACAAAAAAGAAATTGACCGCCTGTCCGCCATCGAAGGAAAATCCTCCGCCTATCGAAAAGCGGAACAAACCGTCACCGTCCAGCCCTATGAGGGCAGCAATTCCGTCGTGATGAGCATGAGTCCGCGATTCCATCAGCAGTACATGGATATTGTGCACCAGTTGGACCGCGCACCCGATCAGGTTCTTATCGAAGTCATGTTTGTGCAGGTGAGCGAGAATGACGCCTTCGAACTGGGGGTCGAATTTGCCGCGCAGGATTTGTTGTTTTCCGAACAGGCTTATACGGGCAAGAACGGAACGATCAAGGGACCGGACTTCGATTTCGTCGGGGGCACCGATCTCGGCGCCGCCGGAAGCGGAAAAGGATTCTCGTTCACGATGACCGGTGAGGACTTTAACTTCCTCTTCCATGCCCTGCAATCCAACGGCCACGCCAAAATCATCTCCCGTCCCAGCATCATGGTCAAAAACAACGAAGAGGGCGAAATCAAAATCATCAGCGAGATCCCTTATCTTTCCTCCAATAGTGTCGGCGGCAATTATACTTCGAACACCGTCAGCACCCGCGAAGCCGGAATTACTCTGAATGTCAAACCCAGCATCAATCCCGACGGATTTGTTCAGTTGGTCGTGAAACCAGAGGTCTCATCCATCGGCGACTCAGTCCAGCTCGGAGGCGGGTTGTCCAATCCCAGCATCAACCGAACCAACCTGAACACGACGATCACGATTAAGGACGGCGAAACGGTGGTCATCGGAGGACTGATTGAAGCGAGTTCCACCGAGGGCGAATCCAAGGTGCCGTTGCTGGGAGACATTCCTTGGGTGGGTCAGGCGTTTCGCTCCAACAACGATACCAATCGCCGGCAGGAACTGCTGATCGTCATCACGGCTTCGGTAATCACCTCGCCGGAGGATGCCTATAGAATGTCGGTTCAGCAGCGGGATAAAGGCGACATGATTCCCATGGACGTCAAGCAGTCACCCTACATGAACAAGTTGCAGGTGCAACCCAACGAGGATGTCGAGATAAAAAACAAGGAGATGCTCGACAAACGCGAACCGATGGAGACCTATGGGCCGACGCGGCGCTCCTATGGTCCTCCGTCGCCGTCGCGGGCGAGTCAAATTTCGGTCCAGTCCCCCGCCAAAAAGTAAGGAGTTGTTGTGACGCTTGCATCTCGCACTTTGTGTTTCTTTCACACTCCACGCTTCACAATCGGCATTCGGATGATGTTCGTGCCGATTCTTCTTTCGTTGTGGGGCTGCAACGGGCCTCTTTTCGTCGATCCCCAGGTGCGCGAGGCGATGAATGTCCCGCTCGATCCCGACATCATTCGCGTCCACACTCTTTACGGAAATAATATCTTCATGAGTTTTGATTCCGCCGGGGACGTCAATCCCGAAGGCTTCCGCGTCACCTATTACGCCGTCTCGTCCCAAACCAGGAAGGGCGCCTATGGCGATGGATTGATTCGCATCAAGTTGTTTGTGGTGCGTCATCCCCCCGATCAGGCACCGGTGGGGGAACTGGTCAAGACATGGGAGTATACCCCCGAACAGGCGATGGGGTGGCGCGTAAAAAAGCAAGCAATCGGCGGATGGCCCTATGAGTTTTTCCTCAACTGGGGCGACGCCGATGTGTATGGTCAGGAAATCCGAATCGTCCCCGAATTCGTTCGCAAGGATGGTGCGGTCGTTCGTGGCAGCCCCAAAAGTCTGAAAGTCCCACCCCTCCGCCGCGACGTGACCCTGCAGGACGCTCCGCAGAATTAGCCGCCCGACAAAATCTCCCTCATGCTGTTTCCTCTTTTCTCCTCTGCATTCTCCATTTTCAATTTTCCATTTCCCTGTTTTCCCGCCGAGCTTCATCCCATGACATCTGCACGGCTTCCAGTTTGGCTTCGTTGGATTTCTTCGGATCGTCGCCAAACTCCTCCAACGCGCAGACCCACTGCCGCAAATCGGCAAATCGCACCGCGAGCGGGTCCACGTCGGGATATTTTTTGAGCAGCGCCAAAGCCAACTCTTCCGAATCGATCCATTTGAGTTTGTTCGTCATAAAGACGCCTCTCGTTCCTGTGCGCCGTTGCTCTCGAATCATCATTCTCTGGCGAGGTTTCGATTCCACGATGGAATGCGAATCGTCACATCGGTCGTACCGTTCGGAACGCAACGACACGCCAGACGTGAATCCGATCTCAGGTCGCAGGCCTGTTCGAGTTGGTCTTCCTCGTTCTCGGTGGGTGGGTTCAAACCCTCCCGACTGGCTACGACGTGGACATGACACGTCGCACACGCGCACACCCCGCCGCAGGCATGATTCAACGCGACCCCGTGACCCAGCGCGATTTCCAGAATGCTCCCCGGCAATCCGTGATCGTTGTAGGGAATTTTACCCGGTTCAACCTCGATCACATGCTCCCGGTTTTGTTCATCAACGATCGTCAATCGGTAGGGCGACTTCGGTCGTGAAATGTCGGCTTCGGACAGATAGGGATTCCGGCCGGTCACGGCGGTTCCTTTTCACTTGGGTGATGCCTGAGAAACTATCTCAAGACTCTTTGTGGCACCGGCTTCCAGCCGGTGGATCACAGGCCAGAGGCCTGTGCCACACTTTTGAGATCGTTTCTAAATGGTTTTGAGCGATTCCGTCATGGCGATCTCAGCCAGTCGTACCGTCTTGCGCGCGAAATCAGCTCGGGCCTGCTGAATTTCCTTCGGCTGGGAACTGGTTTTCGCCAACTCCCGAAGCGTTCGAATCACTGTTTCAGTTTCTCGGCGTTCGGATTCGCCGAGCAGGTGACCGACTTTGTCGAGCATGTCCTGGGCTTTGGTGGTCTCGAACGTCACCTGATTGCGCAAGTCGATCATCTGATGCGCCGTCATGTCTTCGCGCGCGTGAGCGTAACTTTCCACGACCATCGCCTCGACCTCAACCGGCGTCAATCCATGCGTCGGAATAATCTGAATGCCGGCGGCCTGTTGACTTCGGACCTCCATCGCCGACACGTTCAATATCCCGTTCTGGTCGATCAGGAACGTGACTTCCGCTTTCGGGATTCCCCCCGGCATTGGTGGGATGCCGCTTAACTCGAACACGCCCAGACTTCGGCAGTCTTTTGCCAGCTCCCGCTCGCCCTGCAATACGTTGATCCGAATCGACGTCTGACCGTCCACGAATGTCGTGAACATCTCAGTCGCCCGCGCCGGAATTCGCGTGTTGCGCATGATCAATTTGCTCATCGCTCCGCCCAGCGTCTCGATCCCCAGCGACAGCGGCGTCACGTCCAACAACAGCATCTGCGATGTCTTGCCCGCCAAAATCGACGCCTGCACCGCCGCTCCCAGCGCCACCACCTCATCCGGATTCCACGCCGTGTACGGCTGACGACCAAAATATTCCCCGACCCGCCGGCGAACGTACGGAATCCGCGTCGATCCGCCGACCATTACCACCTGGTCGATCGAACCGATTTCCAGATCGGCGTCCCGAATCGCCGCTCGGCAACAGTCGATCGTTTTATCGATCCACGACCGGATCAGCGATTCAAACTCTTCACGACGAATCACCCGTTCATAACGACGGTCGGAGCCGATGTCGATCTCAAACTTCGCTTCGCTTTCATGGCTCAATCGTATTTTGAGCTGCTCCGCCAGCGTCCGCAGTGCCTGTTGCGTCGCCGGCGATTCGATCCGCACGTGGTATTGCTTCTCGATCTCGTCGCGAACCACTCCGATAATCTCACGATCAAAATCGTCACCCCCCAATGCGGTGTCACCGTGTGTGCTCAACACTTCAAACACCCCGTCGGAAATCCGTAAAATCGAAACGTCGAACGTCCCTCCGCCCAGATCATATACGGCAATCGTGCTTTCTTTTTTTTGATCGAGTCGGTAGGCGAGCGCCGCCGCTGTCGGCTCGTTGATGATCCGAACGACCTCCAGCCCCGCGATCCGACCGGCGTCCCGCGTCGCCTGCCGTTGGGCATCGTCGAAAAATGCCGGCACGGTAATCACTGCTTTGAGTACCGGGCGACCAAAATGAACTTCCGCCAGTTCCTTCAGCGTCTTGAGAATCATCGCGCTGATTTCCGGCGGAGTGTACAACCGATCATTGATCTCAACGGCGGGAAGATCACGACCTTCTTCACGACTCGGCCGCCGAACCACCCGATACGGCAGGTGGCGGATTTCCTGCGTCACATCGCTGAAGCCTTTTCCCATCAACCGCTTGATCGAATAAACCGTCGTCAGCGGACGTTCCACCGCGTGGAGCTTGGCCTCGTCGCCCACCACCATCCGATGCGTTGACGGATCAAACGACACCACCGACGGCAGCAGACCCGAATCGTCCTTGTTCCGGCGCAAAACCATCGGTCCTCGCTCGTCCGCATATGCGACCAGCGAGTTCGTCGTGCCCAGATCGATCCCTACAATGAGGTCATCCGAGGTGCTCATATCGTTTTGAGTTGATCCCTGAGGTTGTTCCAGTATTTCATGCGGTTCAATTCGACGCGCAGCGATCGCAGGACCACCGCGTCGTCGGTCGGCAGTCGCCGGGCCAATTCCTCGATTTGTCCCAGCGTTCGGTTTCGTTTCTCCGCAATGACCCCGCTTAAGCGACCGACTTCATCGGCGTTGCTCGATTCCTTCACTTCGGAAATTTCTTCACGCAGCGTCATGATTTCGGCGAGAAAATCGGAAGGAACGCTCTTGTCCGCCCGGCCCGATTCCCCCCCGATCTGAAGCAGTAAATACTCCGCACGCGAAACCGGATCGCGCAGCGTGTCATAGGCTTCGTTGAGTTCCGCCGACAACTTCATCGCCAATTTCTGCATCGTCTCGCTGTTCCGACTGAACGCATCCGGGTGCATGTTCCGCGAAATCGCCAGAAAACGTCTCTTGAGTTCCGCTTCGTCGAGGTCGTATCGGTGATCCAGCCGAAAAATATCAAAGTAATCCATCGAGTCGATCGGTGCATCGAACAGCGTCCGGCAGATTCCGCACACCAGTGGACTGTCCATCTGCGAATCGCATACCGTGCATCGTTCCGGCGTCGAAGTGGATGGGTCGTTTTCGATCATAGGTGTTGAAGTCTTTTCATTCCATAAAACTTGGGAAGTAGAAGCCATCTCACAAACATCAGAGCCGCGACCGTAAGGGAGCGGTCAGCAGGTTTCAGTATTGATGAAAGGTGCTCTAGTTTCACCATCTCTGTCGTGTTACGGCCCCTCATACCGAAAAACTGTTCCCGCAACCGCACGTTCCCGTCGCGTTGGGATTGTTGAACACGAATCCGCGATTCAATAAATCGTCGCGATAGTCCACCGTTACGCCGTCCAGATACAACGAACTTTTGGGGTCGCAAAGAAGTTTCACGCCGTGCGACTCGCATTCCTCGTCGTATTCGGTTTTGATCTCGGTCAGATCAAGCATGTAATTGAACCCGTTGCATCCGCCGCCCTTGACCCCCATGCGGAGATACACCGTTTCTCCCAGCACGTTTTGCTTGCGCTGCTCCTCGATCAGTGTCAAAATTTCCTTCGCCGCCTTCTCCGTCAATTCAATAACCATGGTGTCGATCCTTGTATGAAAATACTTTCACACCCACAATGGTTCTATCAGAGACCCGACCGTCAAGGAACGTGTGATGTAACTCCTCTCTCCCGGAGACGCGACCGCCAACCCATTGGTGGGCGTCAGGGAGCGTGTAATCAACCCCCCTCCCTTCCAGGGAGGGGTTTTTAGGGGAGGGTCTGATCTCCCTTCACGCTCTTCATGTCAGAAACGATTCTGCCAGTTACGATCCTCGGAGAACCCTCGTGTTTCACTAACACCTAACACCTAACACCTAACACCTAACACCTAACACCTAACACCTATTTCCTGTTTAGCGGCACGCCCGAAGGGCGGCGCGTCTCTTCTTCCTGTTGTCCCTTTTTCTTCTTCAAATCCCGAATCGCCGCTCGAATCGCGTCCTCCGCCAACACGCTGCAATGAATCTTCACCGGCGGAAGCGACAGTTCTTTCACAATTTCAGTATTCCTGATTTGCTCCGCCTCGTCCAGCGTTTTTCCCTTCAACCATTCCGTCGCCAGCGAACTGCTGGCGATCGCGCTCCCGCATCCGAACGTCTTGAACTTGGCATCGACGATGTTGTCGTTCTCGTCCACCTGAATCTGGAGTTTCATCACGTCACCGCATTCCGGAGCACCCACGATCCCCGTCCCCACGTTCGGAAGATTCTTGTCCAGCGATCCGACGTTCCGCGGATTATTGTAATGATCAATCACCTGATTGCTGTACGCCATGAAGCCAACCTCCGGGACAACCATGATCCATCGACGATTCGATGTACCCGGCGAAAATTTCTTTCGATCCAAAATCCGAAATCCGCAATCCGCAATCCCCAATCTATTGCGCCGCCCACTGCACCTTGGATAAATCCACTCCCTCTTTCGCCATTTCATAAAGCGGACTCATCTCGCGTAATTTCGTCACTGCTTGGACGACCGCCGCGACGGCGTAGTCCACGTCGTTTTCGGTATTGAATCGCCCCAGCGAAAACCGGATCGAACTGTGCGCCAATTCCTCGCCGACTCCCAGTGCCTTGAGCACGTAACTCGGCTCGAGCGACGCGCTCGTGCACGCCGACCCGCTGCTGACGGCCATGTCTTTAATTCCCATCATCAGGCTTTCGCCTTCGACGAACGAAAAGCTCACGTTGCACGTATTCGGCAACCGTTTCGTCGGATGCCCGTTGAGCGAAATATCCGTCAACTGACCGTTCAGTCCGTTCCAGAGTTTATCACGAAGTCGCGTCAATCGCGCCGATTCCTCGACCATTTCATCTTGGCTGATCTCGGCTGCCTCGCCAAATCCGACGATCCCCGGCACGTTCAGCGTTCCGCTTCGCATCCCTCGTTCGTGTCCGCCCCCGTGCAAAACCGCTTCGCATAAGACTCGTGGATTCTTACGCCGAACATAAAGAAGCCCCACCCCTTTGGGCCCATATACCTTGTGCCCGCTCGCACTGAGTAAATCAATCCCCATGGTCTCGACATCAATCGATACTTTTCCAAACGCTTGCGTTGCATCTGTGTGAAAAATTATCCCGCGCTCCTTGCAAAGTTTTCCGATTTCCGCGATGGGTTGAATCGTTCCAATCTCGTTGTTGGCGTACATGATCGACACCAGAATCGTCTCGTCGGTCATCGCTCCCCTCAATTGGCTTAGATCAATCAGCCCATACCGATCCACCGGCAGATACGTAACTCTGAATCCCTGTTGCTCCAAGTACTGCGCCGGATCGAGCACCGCCTTGTGCTCGGTCGCCTGTGTAATGATGTGTCGCCCTTTTTCCAAATACTTCGCCGCGATACCTTTGAGTGCGATGTTGTTGCTCTCGGTCGCACCGCTGGTCCAGATGATTTCTTTGCCGGATGCACCAATCACCCTCGCCGTTTGTTCGCGAGCCTTTTCCACCGCATCTTCGGCAATCCACCCGAAGGCGTGACTTCGACTTGCGGCATTGCCGAAATGCTCCCGGAAAAACGGCAACATCGCCTCAAGCACCCGCGGATCGACGGGCGTCGTGGCATTATTGTCCATGTAAATCTGCCTCATGGCCTTACGCTCCAATTTTGGGGAGGGGGGTGAGGGATACCTCGGAATTCAATGATTCTCCGCGAGCCGAAATATCTGCAAGCGAGACTTCTTTGAGCAGTTTCTCGATGTGGGCGTGGATCTTCAACAAACTGGGTCTCACCGTGCAATACTCGACACGCTCACAATGGGTATCGGTGGAGTTAAAACCACGATGATTGTCGTGGACGCATTGCACGAGTTTAACCGGTCCCTCCAGCGCCAAGATGATCTGGTTCAGCGAAACCTCTGCCGGATTACAAGACAATTGATATCCGCCTCTGGCCCCGCGAGCGCTATCGACAATCTGGCTCTGATTAAGCGACTTGAGGATATTCATCAGCAGCGGAAGAGGTATCTTGCACAACTCCGCGATTTCTCGTGCGCTGCACACGCGTTGACGGTTGTCCTGCAAGTAGATCAGCGCCGCCAACGCGTACTCCGTCTTTTTCGTCAGCGATAACATAAAACCTCACCCTCGTTTCATTTCCCCATCGGGAGAATATAGCATCCAGTCGGTGCTGATTCAACATCTTACCTACATTATAGATGAGAACACACAGATGGTCCTGTAAAAGTTCCTATTCCAGCGATTGGCATGAGTAATCGCTCGTTTTCAGTCAATTATCGCCATATCCGAACGTCAATTCTGTCCCGACAGAACTAACTGCAAGGAATGGTATGCATTCAAAGGGGTGATTCCTCTGACCCTTCTTAACCTTTGCTTCCGGCTACTCGCTGTCAGATTTTCCTTCTGCATCCCGCAATCCACAATCTGCCATGATCAATATTCCTGAACTCCTAACTCCCTTATTCTCTTTTGTAATATAGCCATTGACTTATATAGGTTATATGCTATATTATCATCATGTGGAGCGTGGAATATACCGATGAGTTTGGTAAGTGGTGGGATAGTTTAGATCCCGCTTCACAGGACGCGGTGGCCGAGGATGTCCGGCTTCTGGAAGAGGTTGGTCCGGGTCTGGGCCGCCCCACGGTGGATACGGTCAAGGGTTCCCGGCATACCAATATGAAGGAATTGCGGACCCGTTACGGAAAGCATCAATATCGTACCCTGTTTGCCTTTGATCCTCGCCGGACGGCCATTCTACTCATCGGCGGCGATAAGGCGGGTGATAAACGGTTTTACAAGAGGTTCATTCCGCTGGCTGATCGGTTTTATGATGATTATCTGGCGGAAATTCAACGAGAGGGTTTAACCGATGGCTAAGAAATTTCGACAGCTTTACGATAAGATTCCGGCGGGACGCCGAACCAGGATTGAGCGGCGAGTTACCGCTCGGCTGGAGAAACTGCCGTTGGCGGCCATTCGTCGGGCGCGCGGTTTGACTCAGCAGCAACTGGCCAAAGAGCTTGGCGTCGAGCAGCCCACGCTCTCACAACTAGAGCATAGGACGGATTTGGTCATCAGCACTCTGCGTCGTTTCATTGAAGCCACCGGCGGAAAACTTCGCATCGTGGCCGAATACGGCGACCAAACCTTGGAAATCGATAATCTGTCCGGCACCTGATCACGACTGGCCGAACGATCCCGAATTGCCGAAATGGTAATCCGACAATAGAATGTGTGGTAATCTAGCTTGTTGATTTGTTCTATATGACTCGTATGAATCAATCAGATTATTGTATGTTTGCATCTAATATCATGCGCATACCTTCTATCATTGTGATGCTGTTTGTTGCTTCGTTCTCGGGATGTTCTTCCACACACATTGACAATAGAATCGGTGTTTTGGCACAAGAGCCTCACGAGTTCATGTTTATCTCCGGCGATGGTCAGAAAGCGTGGTATTCTGCACTGGAGCTTGAGCAAATTGCACATCGTTACGCTGAAGAAAAATCTATTGAATATGATTTTTCGCAGGCCAATTGTACGGTTTGGGTGCAGACTGACGGTGGCAGAGTGCTGGCAAATGTTGACTTTTCATCAGGAATGGGCAAACCGTTTCTGCGTGTTGTGATTGACCGTTTCGGTAGCGTCATACGCCACGAAACCGGGACATCTGTTTGTGGTGTTAGTAGCGAATGACATAAACAAAGTATGGCAGGCTTACCCACCAATCATTGAAATCCCCGTTGCTTATTAATTACGGTGCAAATCCCGATTCGTCGGGGCACACCTTACAAATCTCATGTTCTGCGGCAGATCTACTCCCAAGGATCTCCTTCACGTTATTCGCAATAATCGAACGCAACGAGGACGTTTGTGACCGTTGCTGACAAGGTGCCGAGCGCGGAGTCGGTGCACGAGAAGTCCGCTACCGCCTCATCACCCTCTAGGCTGTACCAGATCGAGCAGAAGACGCAATCGGTCGCCTGCGTGCATACCCATTCGGATCCGTGTCGGGTGTCGAGTGGCAGGTTGTTGATCGTAATCTCGCAGGTCTCATAAACGTCCGGGTCGGAAAGATATGTATACTTATAGCGTTGGTAAGCTTCGAGTGTGATGATGCTCTGGCCGTCGGACGAGAGCTGGCCGCTAATAATAGTCTGTATATCATTGTTCTCGGAAGGCTCATCGCCGTTTGAAATGCTGAAGGAGTAATCTTCCGCCCAGGTCAATGGACTGAATGGATCATCCAGCCACGGACCGGTTCCCATGGACGCGGTGCCCCCAAATTCCGGGAAGTTGCTCCAGTAATCATCCTCGAGAGAGAGGGAAACGCTAACGCCGACGGCGTGGGCCATGATCCGTTCGAGTGCATTGTCGCCCTCGTCTCCTCCGCCGTCGCCCGTATTCCCGTTTTCGTTGGCATTATCGTTGCCGTTTGCATTCAGATTCTCGTTGCCGCCGGTGTCAACGTTGTCATTGCCGTTGTCCCCACCCCCACCAACGGGGATACCCTCGATGTAACTCATTCCGGCATTACCTGAGGAGGGGTTCTGTGACCAGCTGACCGGATCGGAATCGACGACCGTGTAGGTTCCGGGCGGGATGATCTCTTCGGGGTAGCATTCCCAGCTGGAGTTCATGGCGTCAGTGCCGGCGGCCTGCCACGGGCCATAGGTGGTTCCGAATTCTTCGATCAGTCCGATGGTCCCCGCCGCCGCGGTTCCAGCTCCGTCGTTCCAGTGATAATTCCTGATCAGTGTGATGCGGTATGATTGTTGAATGGTGAAGGTGGTGGGGCTGATGGGATTATTTAAGACCGCTCCGGCGTTCCCATTATTGAAAATGACCACCGGATTGGATGTCGAACCGTTGTTGTTTTCATCGCCGGGGGTGGAACCTTCGCAACCAGCCAGAACCACAGTTGCGATCCCCAGCAAGCTGCCGCACATGAGACGGCTTCGACAAATTCGCTTCATGATAGATACCTCATTTCTGATACGGTTAATGACGCTAAAAACCCGTTGCTTACGGGCATTACAGGGCAAAGTATCCACGATAAGGCTGTCGATGTCCAGAACATCGTAACCGTGGTGGAGGCCGCGGTGGAGGCACAAAGCTCGAGATTTGTGATTCCTGTTCCGCATTCTCCTCGCTGCTATTGATGCTTGAGTAGTTCGGTAGGGTGGGCACCGCCCACCACTGATTGAAATCCCTGTTGTCGGACTATCATTTTTTTCATTTTCAATTCTCCATTTTCAATTTTCCATTTCTCCGCGATCTCCGCGTGCTCTGTGGTTAAATTCTTCCCCTTCCGCTACCCGCTGCCTGCTTCTCTGGACATCCAGCCATCAATTGGATAAAAAGGAACCGACCCGAAACCAGAACTCCGCCTCTGTTGTGAATCCGGCAAATCCTTGTGGAGCGAGATGATGAAAACAACAATCTGCATTCTACTGTGTGTCGCCACACTCGGCGGCGCCTGCACGAACGTTTCTGACTCCAATGCCCCTTCGATACAACCGGGATTTCCTTCGTCTCCGCCGATCAAGGACGCTGACCCGCAGATCCGAAGCGACCAGAGCTTTCAGGTTCCGACCCGGCTCATTGTCAAGCGGACACCCGAGCAGATTGAGGTCTCCGTTGACACGAACTCACTCGAGACAATCGAGCTGAAGGTGGGGCGTAAGATGGTTACTGGATTCAAAAACGAGATGTTCGTCGTGTCAGGGGACCAGAGAAAACACTGCGGTAGCGGACTGGGCGGGTCAGCATACATTGGAACTTCGTACATCACCCGGAAACTCAGCGGCATCCCGAAGCCAGATGTGAAGTACGTGATTGAGGTCACATTTGTCGTTTTCGAGACAGATATTCCTTGTCAGCATATGTGGAGCCCAGAAAGCGACAAATACAAAGTCCTTTGGTTCCGGACACTGAAATCCGAACCACTGTAACCGGCGCAGGCTGGGCTTGCCCAACAGTGATTGTTGGTTTGCGACTCCTGTCCTACTCCAAGCAGCCGAGTCCTTCTTCCAGACTCGTGTATCTTATTGAGCCTCCCTCCCGGCTTGCCGTTTGGCGGATGTCCCCAACAAATGTACGAACGCCCCGAACCGCGAAGCGACATGGGATAACTAGGGGATAACAAGGGACAGTGGGGCTGTTGAATAAGTCGATAGCGACTGGTCTTGGCATGCTTCAGTACTCGGAAAAGTGGATTTTAATATCATAATATGCCCTTTTTCAACAGCCCCACAGTCACTTATTTCTTCATTCTACATTTTTAATTTTCAATTTCTTTGCTCGTCATTCATAATTCTCAATTCATAATTCTCAATTCCCTTCCGCCTTTTGCATCCCTCAACTCCTAAACTCCCGAACCCCCCAACTCCTGAACTCTTAAACTCCTAAACTTCTGGTTTGATTCCCGAATTCTTGAATTCACGAACCCCTAAACTTTTGAATTTGACTCCTGAACTTTTCGGCTTGACTCCTAAACTCTTAAGATTTTTTCCAACTCCTAAACTTTTCTTTAACTTTTTCTCTTCCTCCTGACCTCTAAGCACTTACCTCTCCAAAAAACTTTGCGTGTACTCGATCTGTCGGGGTCGGGAACAGACCAGTGAGTAAGTTTACTTGTGGGTGCGGCGCGAGGGTTCGCAGGTTTGTCTTCGTCGCACACCGGAAATGTGTAGGGTGTGTCCTCGACGCACCCAACGTTGATATCTGTAGGGTGTGTCCTCGACGCACCCAAAAAGTAGGGTGGGCTTGCCCACCATCTTTTCTGCCGGAGATTGAACGTTGGATGACACGCAAACCATAAATGCGACGCCCAAACCGGTCGTGCCGCTCTTGCCGTATCAGCAGGCGGACGTGGAAAGTCCGATGCGGTTTGTGTGGTCGTGCTGGGCGAGGCAGACGGGCAAGAGTTTCACCAAAAGTCTGCGGCGGATTCTTCGCGGTTTGATGCGAAGCCGGACGCAGGTGTTTCTCAGCGCCGGCGAACGCCAAACCCGCGAACTGATGCTCAAAGCCCAGCAGCACTGTCAGGCGCTCAAAATCGCGTCGGAATTTTTTGATTCGCAAAGCTTCGCTCCGCTGGAGGTCAAACATCTGGAGATTCAACTTCCCAATCGCGTGCGGATCATCGGATTGCCGGCGAATCCGCAAACGGTTCGAGGGTTCACCGGCGACGTGCTGCTCGACGAATTCGCCATGCATACCGACGACCGCGACATCTGGGCGGCGGTGCTTCCGTCGGTGTTGCGGGAGGACGGCGAAGTCGATGTGGCTTCGACGCCCAAAGGATGTCTGAACATGTTCGCAAAATTGCGCGACAACGATTTGTTCACTCACACGACGGTCACGCTACCCGACGCCATCGAACAGGGCTTGCAGGTCGATGCCGAAGCCATGCGGCAAAGCGTGGCGGACGAGGAAATTTATCGGCAGGAATTTTTGTGCGAATTTTTAGACGAATCGACGGCGTTTCTGACGTATCGGCAGATCGCCGGTTGCGAAGACCCGATGCTGAGCAGCGAACCGGACTGGTCGTTTCTTACGCGGTACGACGGCGATCTTTTTGTCGGCGTGGACATCGGTCGCCGGCGGGATTTGACGGTGATCTGGTTGTTGCGGCGCGAAGCGGATCAATGGATCACGTCGGGTTGGATCGAGATGCAAAACGCGCCGTTTCGGCAGCAGTATGCCGAGTTGACGCGGGTGCTGAGTCTGCCGGGCGTGCGGCGATGCTGCATCGACAGCGGCGGGTTGGGGATGCAGTTGGCGGAACAGGCGGTCGGTGATTTCGGCGAGTTTCGTGTGGAGGCGCTGACGTTGACGGCGGCATTGAAATCCGAGTTGGCGGGCCGGTTGCGAATTCACGTCGAGAACGGCGCGATACGGATTCCGGTTGATGAGCGGTTGCGAAACGACTGGCACAGCATTCAAAAAACGGTGACCACCGCCGGTCACATTCGACTGGATGCGCAGCGGAGCGAATTCGGGCACGCGGATCGATTTTGGGCGGCGGCGTTGGCGGTCCATGCCGCTGGTGAAACACCGGCCAAGGTGGAACAACTCCAGACCCGGCCGCTGCAGTTTGCACGCAACGGAATTTGGTGAGCGGGACCGACGGGAAACGATGAATGAGGAATGATGAACGATGAACGAACGACAAACGACGAACGACGAATTGCGATGGACGGGGTGACACGATGAGTTGGACACAGCGGTTGGTGAATATGCTTCGGCGTGAGGAATCGGATCGGAGGCCGCCAATCGGTCAGGTGGTGACGCCGCGAAAGGAAGACGTGTGGCGGGATTATCCGGCGGACGGTCTGACGCCGTCGCGGTTGGCGGCGATTCTTAAATCCGCCGACGAGGCCAACTGTCCGAACCCATGCAGTTGTTCGAGCAAATGGAGGAAAAAGACGCGCATTTATTTTGCATCGCCAATACGCGGCGGTTGGCGCTGACCGGACTGGAATGGGAGATCGTTCCCGCGTCGGTCCTGCACGGAGGCGAGAGCGCATCGCTGGCGCAGGAGGCGTCGGATTATTGCGACGAGGTGCTTCGGCGGGTGGAGGCATTTGACGGAGTGTTGCAGCATTTGGCGTTGGCGCTGGGGCGGAATTTGTCGGTGGCGGAACTGGTTTGGGGGATGGTGGACGGGTCGCATCAATTGGTGGATTTTGCGCCGGTGGATTTCATGAGGCTGGTGTTTGACGAACTGGACCGTCCGCGAATCCTGACCGAGGAGGAGCCGGTTCACGGAATCGAACTACTCCCCAACAAATTCGTCGTGCACACGCCTCATGCCGTATCGGGGCATCCGTCGCGCGGGGGGTTACTGCGGGTGACGGCGCTCGCATTTTTGGGCAAGAACTATGCGATCAAGGACTGGCTGACGTTCGTCGAAGTGTTCGGAATGCCGGTGCGGATCGCGCGGTACGATCCGTCGGCGAGCGTGGAGGAGAAAGAAACGCTGCTGAAAATGCTGACGGAGATGGGGAGTCAGGCGGCGGGGGTGTTCAGCAAGGCGGTGGAACTGGAAATCGTGGAAGCGAATCGCGGGACGCCGTCTCCGCCGTATGAGGCGCTCGCGAATTTTTTGAACCGCGAGATGAGCAAAGCGTGGCTGGGGCAGACATTGACGGTGGACATGACGGGTCAGGGGGGAACGTTTGCGGCGGCGGAGGTGCACGACCGGGTGCGGCTGGACATTCGGCGGGACGACATTCGCAAGGAAGGGCAAACGATCCGCCGCGACATTCTTCGACCGCTGGTTCAATTCAAATTCGGAATGAACGCGCCGGTTCCATATTTCCGCCGGAAACCGGATTCGATGGCCGATCGGCGGGAGTTGGTTGAGATTTTGCGAGTGGGAATCAAAGAATTGGGAATGCAGATTCCGACGCGGTGGGTTCATGAGGCGCTGGGCGTTCCGATGGGAAGCGACGAGTCGGCGACGACGGATGCGGACGGAATTTTGGGCGCGGCAAATGGCGCGACGGGTCAGTAATACGATGGGGACGATTTTGGGCCGAATCCGGCCGGGAGAAGATTTGTGAAGGACACAAAGATGACGAGTGATTTGTTCGAGTTGACGGCGCTTCGTTCGACGGAACTGAGCCTCGAAGATGTTCCGACGCGGATATTGGTGGCGCCGTGGGGAAACGTGGAAAGCGTCAAAGGGGATTTCGTGATGGATGCGGAATCGGCGGGGGTCACATGTGCGGCGTTCGGGCAGCACGGGACGGACCTTCCGATTGATTTCGAGCATCAGACTTTGGGCGGGTCGTATTCATCACCGGACGGATTGGCGCCGGCGGCGGGATGGATCAAGAACCTTGAAGCGGTCGAAGCCGTGGGCCTGATGGCGGACGTGGAGTGGACGGATTTGGGTTTGGAGCATCTGCTCTCGAAGCAATACCGGTATCTGTCGCCGGTGGCGATTATTCGACAGAGCGACCGGCGGATGGTGGGATTGCATTCGGCGGCGCTGACGAACAAACCGGCGATCGTGGGAATGGCGGCGATTGTGAATAGCGGGCAGCAGGTAGCCGGTAGTCGACAGCCGGAAGCCGATAGTGAATCGGGTGAAGTGCAAAGTAAGGCAGGACCCTCCCCCAACCCCTCCCTGGAAGGGAGGGGGGTTGGTGAATGGGAGCCGGAAGCCGTCGGCGAGCAGATGGAATCAGAGAGTGAGGCGATCGGGAAGTTGTGCGAGTTGCTGGGTCTTGGGGAGGAAGTCGAGCCGGAAAAAGTATTGGCGATGGTGGTGGAGCGAGTGGAGCAATTGCTGCTGGAAAAAAAGCAACGAGCGGCGGAAGGTCAGGTGGCTGAGGCGATGTCGGCGGGGAAGTTGACGGAATCGCAGCGGGCTTGGGCGATCGAGTTGGCGATGCGCGATCCCAAGAGTTTCGAGTCGTGGGTGAACTTATCGCCGGTGATTGTGCCGATGGGGCGGACGCAGGCGCCCAAAGATCGAAACGGTTCGTGCCCGACGGAGAAAGCGATTATGTCCCGTGCGAGGCAGGAGTACCGGAGCAGTCCGACGCTACGGGAATTGACATCGGAGGAGGCATACGTGCAGTTGACGCTGAAGGAACGAGGGTTGAAAAAGTAACAGGAAATCGGTCCATGGTTTTCAAACCATGGGGTTCAAAAACAGTTGGGTTGAACGTTGAGTTCATTGAAAGAATGGAGAATCAGCAATGAGTTTGAGTGCGAATCGAGAAGTGGGGCGTTACGTGGATCAGGAGTTGCGGGAGTACGGGGTGACGGGCGGGGGTCACATCTACAAGGGCGGGCTTGTGGGATTGGCGAGCGACGGATACGCGAGGGCGTTTTCGGCGGGTGATTTGTTTCTCGGATTGTCGTATGAGGAGGCCGACAACACGAGCGGCGCCGACGGAGCGAAGCGGGTTCGCGTTTTTACGATCGGCGATTTTGAATTGTCGATCGGCGGGTTGGCGATCACGGACATCGGCGCGCCGGTGTATGCGTCCGACGACGGGACGGTGACGCTGGATCCGGGCAACGCGAGTTACGTCGGATACGTGGTGGATTTTGTGTCGAGCGGAAAAGGGATCGTTCGGCTGGAGAGCGGGAATCTGATTCGGGGACGCAGTTATCTGGGATTCGGCGAAGTGGACTGCGAGCAGGGCGCAACGCCGCAAACAGTGGTTCTCGTGCCGCCGAGCGTCAACAAGAACGGGATGGTGCTGCGCAGAGCCTATGCGGTGGTGACGGAGCAGTTTGTCGGTTCGACGCAGGATCAGGGGATCGTGACGCTGCAGGACAGCGACGGGAGCAGCATCAATGTGACGTTCACGCCGAGCGACGGCGGGGCCGATGCGCTCAACGATGTGATTGCAGCCGGTGGGAGCGCCAAGGCGATGGCGACGGCTTCGACCGGAGACGCCGGCGCGGTCCTTGCCGCCGGGAAAGGACTCAAAGCGGTCGTGACCCAATCGACGACCGGAACGAGCAAAGCCGGGAAGCTCGAAATCGTGGTGGAAGCGATCACACGGTAAAAGTTCAGGAGTTTCAGGAAATTCGGAATTCGGAATGTTGAATGCGGAATGAAGAACTTGTCACGAAAGTGGAAACTCAGAGACGGATGATGGTCAGGACGGAAGATTTTTAAGGAAAAGGGAAGTAAACATGGCGGTGATAAACACGCAGTTGTTGACGAAGGGATTGAGAAGCGAGTTTTTTGATCGGTTGGAGAACACGACGACGTATTACCAGGACCTTGCGACGCGGATCGCATCGACGTCGGACCGAGAGACGTATCGGTGGCTTGGAACGGTGCCGCAGATTCGCGAGTGGGGGACGGGACGGTTGACGCAGGGGCTTCGGACGGAGAGTTACACCGTCGAGAATCAGAAGTACGAAGCGACAATCGAAGTGGACCGGGACGAGATTGCGGACGATCAGACGGGTCAGATTCGTCTTCGGGTGGCGGAGTTGGCGGAACGGGCGGCGACGCACAAGGACTATCTGATCGCGCAATTGCTGATCAACGGTGCGACGGGTGGATACACCAGTTACGACGGGGCGACTTTTTTTGCGGACGCGCATTCGTCGGGTTCGTCGGGAAATCAGGACAACGATTTGACGAGCAGCGCGACGAACACGAGCGATCCGACGACGACGGAGTTCAAGACGGCGCTCAAGAAGGCAATCGCGGCGATGCTGGCGTTCAAGGACGATCAGGGTCAGCCGATGCTGATCAACGCATCGGGGCTGGCGTGCGTGGTTCCGCCGACGATGTATTTCACGGCGCTGGAAGCGGTGAACGCGGCGATGATCACGAGCACGACGAACGTGTTGCAGGGAGCGGCGCGGGTGATCTCGCTGCCGTGGTTGTCCACGGCGACGACGTGGTATCTGCTGAAGATGGATGCGGTGGTTCGGCCGTTCATCTTTCAGGACCGCGAAGCAATCGAGTTTGGGGCGCTCGCAGAAGGCAGCGAAGAGGCGTTCAAGCGAGAGAAGTTTTTGTACGGGGTTCGGGCGCGATACTGCGTGACGTACGGTTATTGGCAGTATGCGGTTCGGATGGTGTTTACGTCGTAGGCGAGGAATCTTTCCCCCAGCGGCAAAGGCGAAGGCGCGGGGCCCTCTCTGTGATCTTTGCCTTTGCCCTCCTTCCGAAACGGCCGGTAGCAGGTAGCGAAGAAAATGCGGAATGCGGATTGCGGCTTGCGGAATGAAGACATTGCAGCGGGAGCGGGGAGTAGGTGGTGGGTGGTTAGGCGGAATGTGAGAGAGGAACATGGGATACATCAGTAATGCGGATGTGGAGCAGCGGATGGGGCCAGTCGCGTACGTTCAGTTGAGCGACGATGCGGGGAGCGGGACGGCGGATGAGTCAGTCGTCAATGAAGCGCGACTGGGCGCCGAGGGAGAACTGAACAGTTATCTGGCGGGACGGTACGCGGTTCCGGTGGATTTGGCGGTGCATCCGGAATTGGAGGCGGTGGTGGTGAGTTTTGTGCTGGATCTGGTGGAGTATCGGCTTCATGGCCGCCGTCCTCCGATTCCGGAGGGGATCGTTCAGAAGCGAACAAATGCGATTGAGTGGTTGTCGCGATTGAGCGCGGGTGAAGTTCAGTTGCCCGGAATGACGCCGATTGGTGCGAATCCGGCGGCTGGCATCGAAGTGGAGCAAAGCAGCAACGAACAAGTGTTCACGCGGGACGAGATGAGGGGAGTATAGCCGGTAGCTGGTAGCGGGCAGCCGACAGCGGGGAGAAGAAAGACCACTGCTCAAGAGCAGTGGCACAGAGCGAAGAGAATGCGGAATTCGGAGTGATGAATGTGGAAGGGGAATCACAAAGCTCGAGCTTTGTGCCTCCACCGCGGAGCACGCAGAGAAATTGAAAATTGAAAAGAGATTAACCACAGAGAACACAGAGAAATTAAAAACGAAGAATTAAAAATGAGACATTGAAGATTAAAAGCGAAACCCAATGCGTGAAGGAAGAGCACTGCTCAAGAGCAGTGGCACGCGGGAAGTGGATGATAGGTGACAGTCGTTGGTGGTGAATAGATATGAGTGAATTGGGCGACATTGAGGCGGCGGTGGTGGGTTTGATCGGGGGGATCGAGGTCGGCGGGTCGGCGTTGTTTGCGTCGGTTCGCGGGGCGTCGGGGACGACGGCGCGAGGGGTCGTTGAGATTCTTCGTCGGGAGCGGAAACCGGCGGCGGGGGTCGTTTATGAAGGGCGTGGCGCGGGGGATAAATACGGGATGCCGGACGAGCCGGTATTTTCGGTTTATTGCGTGGTGGAAAGTTTGCGAGGCGGGGACGAGCCGCGTCGCGGGTCGGCGCTGGTATCGGGTGGATTTGACGCATTGAGCGAGCTGGTGAAGGCGCTTGCCGGCGCCGTGATTTTGACGGTAAGGCAACTGGGATATGTCGATGAGCGGTTGGTGGCGGCGGATGAACGCAGCGTGGTGTATCAACAGCGCTACAAGGTTTTCAGTTTGCCGACCACCACCGCTCCGACCTTTGACGGGGTTGCGATTTGCGGAACGGACAGCGTGGTACGTGTGCAGGTGGGGGAGCTTCGGCAGAGTGTGAACCGGTTTTCATTTCCGGGAGTGGATGCGGTATTTCAGCAGGTGCTGGGGCTTCGGAATCGGCCGATTGTGTGGAGCGGGCAGTTGCGTGCTGCGACGAACAGCGCACTGAACGCGATCGAAAGCAATCTGGAATCGCTGGTGGCCAAGTCTGTTTCGGCGAGCATGAGCGATGGATTGGGGAGGAGTTTTGGGAATTGCGTTCCGGTCCAATATCGGCGATGGGGGTTGCGCGGGAAGCACACGACGACGGGGCAGGCATTGCAGAGTTTCGACATGGAGTTCTCACAATTGAAGGCGTGATTGCTGGAAGAGAATTCAGAATTACGAATTATGAATTACGAATTCTGAGACAGACCGGATATGGAAGAATGCTCCAGCGAACGGGATTTTCTTTCGGGAGTTTGTGTAAGGGATTTGAATGATGTTGGATGGGCCGGAAGAATTTTCGAGTGGGGTAGAACCGCTGGTGGTGGCGGTGGAAACGGGAGTCGGGTCCAACGTGTATCGAGTGGATTCGCGGTTGCGGATTGACGAGGTGAGGCTCGAATCGGATGAGCGGTTGTCGCAGGCGGCGGTGTCGGTTCGGATGGACGGAGCGGCGGACGTTTTTGAATCGCGTCAGCCGTTTCACCCGGATTGTCGGATGGTGGTGAGGACGAACGAGACCCAGGAGACGAGTCGGAGTTTTTTGATCGAGGGATATCCGCGAGTGCAGGAATCGTCATGGTCGGGTCAGTCGGGATATCGCCAAGACGAGTTGACACTGGAGATTGTATCGGTGGCGGATCGGCTGGGGCGGGATCGTCGATGTCAGATTTATGGGCGGCAGATGCGCAGCGCGGAGATTGAAGACGGGTTGAATACGAATCCGTCGTATTGGGGATCGAAGAGCGTTTTGGTTTCGGCGCTGTTGTGCCAGTTCAATCCGAATGGAGCGAGGAATTGTCATCCGACGCCGCTGCAAGTGACGGATACGGGGGGACGATCGCGGAAAATTTATATTTTTACGTACGATTCGGATTGGCAGGCGAGGCGGTGGACGTATTTGAATGCGTTGCGATATTTGTGGTGGTTTTATTCGCTGAGCGGCGGGCCGGTAAGTGCGGGGAATCTGCTGGAGGCGACGGAGCCGTATGCGGACGTGGATTACAAGGATCGATTTTCACTGAGCGGGGCCGGAGGTTCTTTGATTCAGCAATTGTTGCAGCCGGTGGATTCGCTGTGGTGCGAGAACCAGAGTTTGCTGTCGGCGATGGGGAACATTGTGCGGAGTGCTGGGGTGCATTTTGCGATCGACGCGGTACGGAACGGCGGAGGGGTTCGATCCGAAGTGCGACTGTGGGCGCCGCAGGACGGAACCCGGAAGAAGTTGTATCTGGTTCGCGGGGGGCAAACGAGCGACGGATTGGCCCGATACAGCGTCGGCAACCAATCGGCGTCGCAGATTTTGAAAAAGAACAACGTGTACCGCGGAATGGTGGAGTGGAATTTTCGGAACGTGGTGAATGCGCCGATCGTCAAGGGCGGAGTGAAGATGTACGAGTTCACGCTGCCGCTGGTTCCGGGATGGGAGCCGGAGGAGAACCTGGACAACGTGCCGGAGGGAGAGGAATGGTCGGCGGCGAGTCTGGCGATGACGGAGGACCAGATTGCGGGAATGTGGGAGGATCCGAACAACTATGCGTGGTATCGGAACTATCACAAGGACGGGAGCGATTTTCGATATCACTATAAAGTGGGTCGGAAATGGGTGTTGAACGAGGCGGGTTCGTACGATCCGGCGGTGTACAATCGGAATGCGCCGTTTGATGGTTACCAGCCGTTCGACTGGTCGAGCGTGGCGGATGATACGGTGGCGAAGCCGGGTCAGTGGTCGCGACGTGAGCGGCGGCTGGTGGGATCCATCGTGCGGGAAGCGTTGCAGAAGGGCAAGGGGGTTTATGTTGAAGTGAGTTTCGATTCGGGCAACACGTGGTGTCCGGAGTTGTATCAGAGTGTCACAGGATTGAGCTACGAGGTGGGGATATATTTTAGTACACGGAATTTAACGGACGTGACGCCGCCGCGGACTAATCCGGCGGTGTCGAATTTGTGGTATTCGATGATTTGGCGGACGTTTCGGGTTCGTGTGACGGGGTTGATCGAAAGCGACGAGCGATTGATTTACGAGTGGCCGGCCAATGGATACCCGTCGTGCGGATTGCAGGTGAATTCGAAGGTGCTCGACAAGAGCAAGGAGTACTGGTTCATCAGCCGGGAGGGAGTGACGAACGAAATCGAGATCGACGAGGACGAAATTGAGTCGTACCTGGAAGACGGGACGGATGCGATGGCGGGTTTTGCGGCGCGGTATGCGCGGACGGTTCATGATCGTCGGGTTTTTGCGATGCCGGCGATTCCGTGGCTGGAGGGGGATTATCAGGTTGGGGATCGGTTGACGGAGATATCCGGTCGCGGGATCGATCTGGGGACGTACATGGGAAACGAGAAGCAGTATCCGGTGATTCGGCGGATCGTGTATCGGATGACGAACGGATACGAGACGGAGTTGAGCATCGAGAGGCCGGATGCGACGGCAAGAGTTTAAGAGTTCGGGAGTTTAGGAGTTT
>CAIVHJ010000259.1 GCA_903905665.1 uncultured Phycisphaerales bacterium | reverse complement strand
CCTCCAAGTATATTGACGAATCCGTCACACCACAGTATTCGTTTGGATATGGTCTAAGTTACACCAAATTCCAATATGCGAACCTGCGATTGGATCGGTCCGAAATCGGGCCACACGGTTCGTTGCTCGCCACGGTGGATATCACCAACCAGGGAGATCGCGCCGGTTGTGAAACCGTTCAACTCTATGTGCGCGATCTGGTGGCCAGCATCACCCGACCGGTCAAAGAACTGAAGAACTTTGCCAAAATCGAACTCCAACCCGGTGAGACAAAAAGCGTGGAATTCCAACTGACCGGCGACGAACTCGGCTTCTATGATGAAACAGGGCGAGTCATTATCGAACCCGGTGAGTTCAAACTCTGGATCGGCCCCAGTTCCAGTGAAGGACTTGAAACGTCTTTCCAAATCAAATGATTGTGTTTTTGCGGTAATGACCTGAGTGAGTCTCTGCAGATGAGACAATTTTTGTTGCCGAATTCGGCTTAACTCACTGAAAACCAACCCCCTGCTTTCGCAGGGGGTTTTTATTTACTCAGAGCATTATCGCAATGCTCTGCTATAGATTCATTTTGCTAAGCGTTTATGGTTCTTGATCGTCAAGTTCTTAACATATTGTAAATAATGAAGATAGCGATAGATACATTCGACTTCTGGATGGAGATTGCGACTCCATTGAGGAAAAAGTTCTTGACAATGAATACTTAGGACGATAAAAAGTAAGAGCGACGAAACAGTTGCTGACACAGTTGTGTGGTTTGGTTTATCATTCCTAAGGTGACGCATGTCATCGGTCAGGAAAATCGCAGAACAATCCGGCGTCTCCATCACGACCGTGTCGCGAGCCCTCAATAACGATCCGTCCGTCAACGAACACACCCGCAAACATATCATCACCATCGCCAACCGAGTCGGCTATGCCGCCACCATGGGGAAGCGAATCACAACGCAAATAGCGTTTGCGTATGCGGGCGAACAAACGATTTCCCATCCGTTCGATGCTGCCGTGTTTGAAGGTATTCTTCGCGGGGTCAATGAATGCCGGTTTGACGTGGTGATCCTGAATTTGCAGCGAGACAAGCATCCCGAAGAAACCTATACCCAATTTTTTATGCGTAAAGGGGTACGGGGGGTCATCCTGCGAATCATGGAGGAAACGCGCCGCATCTGTCATGCAATTGTCGAAGAAGGATTTCCGTTGTTTGTGATCAGTGAGCGATTCGAATCCGACAAGATCAATTGCATCGATTGCGATTCCAAGCCGGACAGCATTCGGGCGGTCGAACATCTGATCGCCCTGGGGCATCGTCGCATCGCCTTTGGGATGCACAACATTCCGGACCGCGACCACATGGATCGATACGAAGGGTATTGCGAGGCGTTGAATCGTCATGAGCTTCCATACGATGAGTCGCTTGTGTTTCGTCAGCCTTACACCTTGGCGGGGGGATCGACCGTGATGAAGATGATCGCATGCATGAGCGATCGCCCCACCGCCATTTATTTTGCCGACCCGATGATGGGGGTCGGGGCGATCAAGCAGGCCCGCGAAATGGGCGTCCAGATACCTCAGGATTTATCCGTGATCGGATTCGACGATACGGATGTACGATTCAGCGTTCATCCGACCATGACGGCGGTTTGTCAGGACGCGTCCATACTGGGGTTTGAGGCGGCTTCGCATTTGACGCAATCGCTGACCCACAATACCCATCAGTGTCTGCAAAAGACAATACCCACATTCTTTGAGATCAATGATTCCACGGGTGCCCCACCCCTGATTCAGAATGGCCATTCGGCGCACTGGGGAAATCTTTCGTTTAACGGTCATTCGGATGTTGCGGAAACATTTCAATCGTATCGCGCGCGGCAGCAAACATCTTTGCAGGAGGAGGCCACATGAGTCGTCAATCCACTTATCAGGCGTCCAATCGCATGGGAACTCGTGGCGAGATTTTCCCCAAGGCACGAAATGGTTTTACGCTGATCGAGTTGTTGGTGGTTGTGGCGATTATTGCGATTCTGATTGGGGTTCTGTTGCCGTCGTTGTCTGCGGCTCGGGCCGAGGGTCGCCGAGCAGTGTGCCTGACCCACGAGATGGAGATGGGCAAAGCCGCTCAACTTTTCACCGCCGACCATGGGGGTCGAATCCAATTGGTCACTGATGATGTCGGTCTGAATAAATATGAATCCAATCTTTCGGAGAATGTCGTGTTTGACCAGATCGGCGAACTGCTGGTCTGGCCGGCGGCGTTGGCCAACGTGCAGGCCAAGCAATTCATTCAGAACTACGACTGGGGTGTTCGCGCCCTTTCGTTTCAAGATGCACAAAGTAAAGAGCAAAACATACTCCATACGGACCCCATGTCGGTTTGTCCTGCCGATTCGGTTCAGTTATCAACCTGTTACTATCCGCGAAACCAGGATAGCAACCACAATGGATTGATTGGGCCCGGTACCACCACTGCCCCCATCGACACGTCGTATTGGGGACGGCTCAGCTATGGATTGAATGAAGATATCGCAGGCGCTGAAGTCCACAGGAGCGGAGACGGAACTCGCAACGCTTGCTGGCGGGCGGTGGAATACCGCGACGGCTGGATGGAGTGCGCGGGTCAAGGGGGATATTCCCCCACCCATCCATGCGGCGACAGAAACTTCGGCAAGCGTCTTCAGGGAAAGATCGATCGCGTCGATACTCCATCTTCGGTGGCCTTATTTGTTGAAGCCGGTCCCGACAGTCTCAGTGATGATGATACTACACAGGACTTTGCTAATTTAGTTGGCAGTTTTCGAGCGTCCCTCGATCGAAAGTACGGGCCTTATCTCAGTGATTTCCAGCAGCAGTTGTCTTCACGACTGCCCACCGAACGACACCCACGACAACACATGAACATCCTTTTCGTGGACCTGCACGGAGAATCGATCCATCCCATCGCCGAAACTAAACTGGACAGCACGTCACAGCCTATACCCTCCGAGTACGAACCCCGCGTTCGCGTCTCGCCGTACCCTGTGCACAAAGTGACGTACACCGACACCGGAGCTGCAATTCCTCCTTCGCCCTGAGTTGTAAAGAGATTGTTCAGGAGGCGGGGTCGGAACGCATCACAAATCTGCGGACAGGACGTGCAGGTTGGCGATGGTGATGCCGCTCAGCAGCGATCCGACGATCCCCAGATAACCCTGATCGGTGCCGATGACGAAAAGATTTTCAAGCGGCGTTTTGCCGTCGCGGTGTTTGTCCGGTGAACCATATACGGCGCCGTTGATGTGGCGAGTGAAATCCCGAATCGTCTTGGGCGTGAATGAATCGACAAACACGACGTGAGGTTGAATATCCGGCAACAGCCCCGCTTGAATCACCCGGCTTAAGGCTCGTTGACAACAGTCCTGCCTGGCGGATGCATATTTGGCGGGAGGCAGGTTGGCCCAACGATCATAATCGGCGAGTGAAGTCAGCCGTATCATCCCCTCTATCGTTTCAGTTTCATCGAAATTATTGGGACAGCAAATCACACCGCTGGAGGGGTCAATCAGATCATCCGGCTTGTCATAAGTGAACCGATCGTTGTCGTTAAAAAAGACAATGGCGGCTTTGTGTCCGTGTTCGGAAGGTTGAACATTCAACACGAAGATGGATTCGAAAAACGAAAGTCGTCCTTCGATTTGGGCGGAAGTTTCATGGCATAACTGCATGGTTTCCGGGTAACCTGCCGAAGAAAGAACGACATCGGCGGTCAGAACCGCTCCGTTTTCCAAAACAACGCCTTGCACGCGTCGATCTGAAACCGCAAAAGATTGAACCGCGCAGCCCATTCGAAACACCCCCCTGCACTCGCGGAATCGTTTGACCAGAGAACGGATGATCGTGCGGACACCTCCGCGCGGGCGACACAATCCTTCCAGAAAAATGCTTTTGAACAGAATGACAAACGCCGTCCAGTCTATGTCGCGCGGCTGGGGATTGCCATAATACATAACGGCGCACAGGATCATATCCGTCAAAACCGGATCGGTAAGATAATCGGCGAGGATCACTCGCGTCGATTGTTTCGGCGGGTTCAGACGCGTATCGTCATATTCATGAATCGCTTGTACCAACCGCAGGAATCCGTCGATCTGGGCAGGGAATTCACGCGCGATTTCTTCGGTGAGCAACCCGATTTCGTTACCGAATCGGAGTCGTCGGTCGGGAAAATGAATCTCGGAAAATCGCTGTGGAGCCAGGTTCCATTCGTCGCGGGGGATTCGCAATTGACGCAACAACTTCGGAAGCGGCGCCGCACGTACCCCATCGGGAACGTAGTTTGTCAGCGCGTGCAAACCGACGTCGAATAGGCGTCCGTTGCGAGTATAAAATGAATTCAACCCCCCGAATTGATCATGCTGCTCGACGATGCAAACCCGCCGGTCGAACATCGCCAGCCGAATCCCGGCTGCCAGACCCGACATCCCCGCGCCGACAATGATGACGTCGTAGTCGCTCATCGCATGTTACGCAAACCGTGCATCCCCTCAGCCGAATGCCACTATAAACGAACTCCCGCGGTCTCGAATTTCGGTTTGAGATACGCCACGCAACTGTCCAGACTCGCCAGTTGCATGTAATCTTCTTTGGGAACCTCCACCTTGAATCGCTTGCGCAACTCCATCACAATGTCGAGAAAGTCCATCGAATCCAGTTCGAGCTGATCGCGCAATCGCACCGCCGGATCAATGTTCGACAGATCGGCGTCGGGCGACACAATCGCAATAATGTCCAAAACCGCTTTCTTGACTTGTTCGTCCGTCATCGCATCCCTCGTTCCATCCGTCCTGAAAGATCACCTTCATTTCCAATTGTGGAAGCCGACCAGGAATAAAATACTGTAACACATTCATCAATCCAGCGGTAGGTCCTGCGATGGTTCAAACTTCATCATGGCTGGGGAGTGCGTTGTTTTTGTCGCCATTTCGGCATCTGATCCACACGAACCCCATCCCACAACCCCCGCCGCTGTTGATGCGCCTGCTGCTCCAACGCGACAAACTCTGCCTGGTGGGGATGATCAAAACGAGTGTCGGCATAACCATATCCCTGAGCCACCAGTACGGCGTTGAAGAGTTCTCCCGTTTCCATTAAATACACGTAAGCGAGCACCCTGCCATATCTGTCGCGGGTCCGTGGGAGCTGAAGTTCGATCCGAACTTTTCTATTCAAGAGTGTGTGTTTCGCAAAATCCGAGGCTTCGGGGCCGAAAAACATTTCCCCCCGGCCGCTTTTGGCGACTTCGGGCGTGTCCACGCCCCACAGGCGGATCCGGGTGTGGTTGTAATCGTCATCGGCGGCATCGATATCGACCGTGTCTCCGTCCACCACGTTCACACACGTGAAGACCTTGTTTTGATAACGCTGCAGATCGTCCCCTTGCCATCCGGTGTAGTGCCAGTGATCGACGATCGACCACGCCAGCAGAATCGCCATGCCGAGAATACACCCCGGATGCCGAGACCATGGCCTTGGAAGAAAAATGTGGATTGTCCGCGCGATCCGCGACATCGTCACTTCGCCAGAGATTGCGTCAGCGGAAGAATCTCCTCACGACGCCAGGCCCGATTCGTCGCTTCCTTATCGCCCTGTTGCGTTGTTTCCAGATTCGGAGAGTCAAACAGGTTCGCATAGGCAAACACGCAGTAATGACCCGCCCGTTCGTTCGCCAGATCAATCTGGCATTTTACTTGCTCAATCTGCTGCTCAATCGGACGTTTCTCGCTGACGTCGCCGAACCACAGACCGGGAATCACGGGAAAACCCGGATTCTTGTCAAGCCACGGATCCATTCGATCGCTGAAAACCTGCGGATCGCTCGTGTAGTTCATCAGGCAAATCCCATCGACGCTCCCCTGGTCAATCCACGCCTGCGCGTCCTGAAAATGCTTCAGGGAATTCGCCCGAACCGATCCCACCGACGCCGTCACCACCACTCCTGGTTTGGTCCGTTGAACCATGTTGTGAATATCCGCCACCAGTTGCGTGACCTGATCCGTCCGCCACTGATTCCACGATTCCTTGTCGTCATCCGGCGCTTTTCCGGTGGCCTGGCGATACAATTCGAGCGTTCTGGCATCGCGGGGATAATCAATATCCGTTCCACTCGGAATCGCCGGTGGTTCGTTGGGGAACCGAATATAATCCAGATGCAGCCCATCCACGTCGTAACGCGTCACGAGATCGCGAAACACATCCACGATGTATCGGCGGACCTCCGGCAGGCACGGATTCAGACTCACGTAAAATGACGACAGCGCCTGCCGCTTCCCGTACTGATCGTACCAGAACCAGTCCGGATGCTTGTTGTACAACTGTTCGGGATTCGACGGCGGCGTCTTGCCTCGCCAGGCCGGCAACGCGTTCACATAAGCGTGCAACTGCACCTCTCGCGCATGCGCGGTTTGGCAGGCGACTTGGAGCGGATCGTAACCGGGATCGCGGCCACCCAATTCATCCGCCCACGGCTCAAGCGGCGATCGATAAAACGCTGTTCCGTTCCCCCGAACCTGAAACAGAATCGTATTGAATCCGGCGTCGGCGCAGTTGTTCACGATCGTCTGCACATCATCGGCTGTTTTGTAATCATAACGCGTCACCCAAATCGCATGTACCGGTCCTTCTATTCTTGCCGGCGCATGACAACCCGATGCCACTGCCACACCCATCAGAATACCGAACCCTATCCATCGACGAACGACACGATCACCATCACGATTCAACATGAGCAATCTCCTCAACAGGTTTTCGACGAGCCAATAAATATCCCCAAACAAATGCTATGGTACTCCCCAAGGGAATCATCCACGGCCAGCCCACTGTCAGACATGTCGCATCCCCATTCTTGTCCGGTGGACCTGCCCAATAGCCGTAATAACTTAACCACATCATGAACCCCAGACCAAGCAACAACAACACCGTCTGAACCGGCATCGGCAGCACCAATGGCGGTCGTTTTTCGCGTGATGCGGTTTCAAAAACAATCTGCCAAAACCAAAAGGCCAGCATGATTCCGACAAGTCCCCAGCACACCTTGTGCGTCCACGGTTGATGCCAGATCATCGCGAATACACACATACACGATAATGGCGCTGCATACATAAATCCGCGACTATCGACCCGCAATGGAAAGAACGACAACAAGAAACCCGCGAGCAGCGCACCCAGAATATAACCCGCCATCGCCAGCCCCAGGTCCAAAATCGACTTGTAGTGCTCGCCAATGTAGAGCATCGAGTACGATAACAACGCGAGAACCACACCCCAGACCAATACCAGGATGCGACTGACCAGCACGGTGCGACGATCTTCTGCAGTGGCTTGCGGCTTGCCAGCCAATTCCTCGGCATGACCCGCCAGAGAAACGTGTATGCCACGTCGACGCAACTGTCGCTCGCGCAGCGGATTGTAAAACGCGGATAACGTCGTCTGACTCGTCGCAGTCAGAACGCCCATCATCGTCGAGATCGCGGCGGCGAAAACAGCGGCGATAATCATGCCCTTCAGACCCTTCGGAACCACTTCGACGACGAAGATCGGAAGAATGCGGTCGCCCTTCTCTTTGAACAGCGCCATCGCTTCAGGCGACATCGTGTGGTTCTGGTAATACACATACAATCCGATCCCCACGAACGCCACCGTCGCGGTGACCAGAATACTGATCTGGCTGGTGATGATGGCCCTGCGAGCGTCGCGTTCGTTTTTGCAGCAGAACATGCGCTGGGCGAGCGTTTGATCCAATCCGTAAGCGCCGATTCCTCCCCAGGTGCTGGCAATCACCGCCGTCCACATCGTGTACGTCCTGATCGGGCTGGTGTCCCAGTCAAAGAATGTGAACTTCCCCCATGCCCCCGAAGACATTGGATTCAGCCCGTATTGCGGCAGACCGGACATTTTGGCATTCCAGCCTTCGCGGAACAACTCTCCGAATCCGCCTTCCAGACAATACGCCACCGTGCCCAACGCCACGAAGGCTCCGATCGTAAAACACGCGAACAGAGCCACATCTGTCCAGACCACCGTTCGCATGCCGCCCATGAGCGTCCAGGCGATCGAAACGACGGCGATGATGATGATGGCCGAAGCCAGTTCATTGATTCCCGTATACTGCCGGACCATTCCAAGCTGATCGCTGAGCACCACCCGCAGTACTTCGCTGGCAAGATATATACGCGACGACTGCGCCAGCAGTGCCTTGATCACGAACAACACCGTCGTCAACCCGCGGATATTTCCGCCGAGCTGATTGTGCATGTAGTCGAACGGGCTGTAGATTTCGCGCCGGTAGTATTCAGGCACCAGCCAATAACCCACCACCACACGCGCGACCAGTGTTCCGAACACTCCGAGCTGAAGATACGTCAGATTTCCGCCGGGTTGAAGCACAACCCATGGAACGCTCACAAACGTCAGCGCGCTGATCTCGCTGGCAATGATTGAACCGCTAACCGCATACCAGGGAAGTTTCCGCCCCCCCAAGAAGAAGTCGCGGACAGATGCCTGCCGGCCGGCCATCTTGGCACCCAGCCAACTCGTAAAGGCCAGGTAACCGAGGACGACCATCCAATCGATCCACGTGAACTGGGCACTGAATGTCGCGAGAAGGTGACAACTCATTCAGCGGACACCTTTCCAACACGAACAGGTCACACGAACTGCAAATCAATCGTCGATCCGATGTGCACTCCGAATAGTGTCGCAGAACAATCTCCACCTTTCAATAGGGCTTGCTGACCGCTCCAAAAGATGCGAACTTTCATATTTTCGTCCCGAACACGGCATCTTGATCCCCTGTTCCATCATGTTCGCAGGTTTATTACAATACATTCCATTCTTTCGGAATCTCCGCTATTACTATTCTTCGCGTCCTTGAGTAAAGGCATCAGATGTCGAAACCTTCAGATTAAGGAACAACTCGATGAACAAAAGTATTGTGGTTTTATTTGTGTTGTCGGCGATGGTTGGGTCGTTGATGATTGGCTGCAAATCTTCGCAACCTTCAGAACAGGTGATGACGCCCACTTCAACCGATCCCTTGTTGAGCACCAATACTCTGATTGAAGCTCCTCCTGACTTCGCAAAGCAACGCATCGATTCCGAAGATTACCCCGTCCCCCCCTACGCCAAGTATCTGCAAGGGATCAAAATCTGTCTGGATCCCGGCCACGGGGGTGATGCTTCGCAGCGAGGATATAAACGAGGTTCCAACGGAGTGCGCGAAGCCGAGTTCAATCTTCGGGTGGCTCAATACCTGCGGGATTTTCTGGAATACTCCGGCGCCGAAGTCAAACTCACCCGCGAAGAAGACACCGATTTGTCTTTGAAGGATCGCGCCGAAGTCGCCAACCAATGGGGCGCCGATCTGTTCATCGCGTGTCATCACAACGCCATCGACAACAAACCGCAGGTCAATCACACGACCGTCTGGTATCACAACGGCGTTGACGAACGGCCCTCTGATCTGGATTTGGCGCGATACTTGTGTCAGGGATTGTTCGACGCGCTTGCGCTGCCGGAAGTCACGGGTGTGCCGCTCAAGAGCGATCAGCTGATGTACCCGGAGGGTTTCGGCGTGCTTCGGGCGGCGAAGGTGACCGCTGCTCTGACCGAAAGTTCGTTTTACACTAATCCCGAAGAAGAACAGCGACTCCGGCAACCCGAATACAATCTTCAGGAAGCGTACGGCATCTATCTCGCTCTGGCACGCTATGCCGCCGCCGGACTCCCCAAAGCCAAATTGCTCCAACCACAGGACGGGATCATCTCGGCAAATACTCCGCGCACGCTTGAATTCGAATTGGACGACGGGTTGCGATCTCGCAAATCATGGGGCTATGAGCGGTCAATGATCTTGAGCAGTTCGATCCAGGTGAAACTTGACGGTCAAATCGTCCCGTTCACCTTCACCAACGACGGTTATCGCCTGACGATGGAACTACCCGCCGATTTGATTGCCGGTGAGCATCAAGTCGAAGTGGAGTTTCAAAACATGTACAAAAATTCCGTCCTGAATCCGTTCTTCACGATCAAGGTTGAGTCAGGCTTCTGAGCACGGTGCGGACGATGGGTTGTTTGCGGAGCAGTCGATTGGCCTGGGCACAGGTGGCGCGCGCGCCGGCGAGAATCAACGCACGGGGAACAATTTTGCTGACGTTTTTGGCGGCGTCAATATGCGCCGAGGGTTTGGCGCTCATGATTTGTGCAGACGGATGGTCCATCCCATAGAGACTTCGCAGCAAACATCGGCGGGCGGTGCTTTCCGAGACACCGGTAAGATTCTGAATAATCCGAATCGATCGATGATATAGTTTGTTGTTGCTGATTCGCAGGTCCACCATTCGGTTTTGATAGACTTTGCCGCGTAAAATGTGCGCCCCCGTCGTCAGCGAGTTGAGCACGAACTTGGTCGCCAGTTCGCCGAGCATCAGAGTGTTTTTCGGTTTCGGCGACAAACCCGGGATTGAAACACACACGTCAAACACCTCACTTCGCCCATCCACCGAAAACGGTGCAATCACCGCGGTTTTGGCGCCGCTCCGACGACATCGGTGTATCAACTGCGAAAGAATATGCGCCCGTTTGGACGGAAGACAAACCACCAGATCGTTTCGGTCCATATTCGGAAGATGATCCCGGATGAAATGGTCCAGCGAGATTCGATACGACGAACCCAGATGCGACAGATCATGCCCCACCCCTAACAGGGTCTTCCAACCGTTCTTGATGAAACCACGCACGTCTTCAAAATCGGCTCCGAATGTCGGGGGGCACTCGGAAGCGTCGATGATTCCCAGGATGCCCGGATCGTCGGCTCCGACGTAGTAGATGTGTCCACCATGCTTGAGCGCCGTCCCGCCCAACTCGATCAGCCGCGCGATGTCGGCCTCCTGATTGTACGCAAGCATGCGCGCCAGATTAAAAGATCGAAAGGCGTCTCGAACGGCATCGCATAAAACCGGATCGGATCGAGGAACGCCCGATGCGAGATCGAGAGATCGCCCCAGAGTCAAAATGATTTCCAGCAGCATTTTAGTGGCGCTGCCGCCCTTCATTCGCGTGGAACCGGTAATGGCTTCCGGACCAATGACAGGATTCAGGATGACGCAGTTGCGCTTTGGGGAGATGAATTCCACGACGTCGGCGAATGTTTTGTCCCAGCCCTCGACTTCGAGACGACTGGCCCGATCCGTCGGATTAAATCCGATCAGGACACATCGCGCATTGGATTTCCGGGACAAGTGCCACAACTGCGACGCCACGTAAGGAGCCGCCAGCGCACAGGTCACACCAATGTACAAAACCAGTTTTTTGCCTGCGATCAGCGGCTGAAGGTCTTTCCACGCCTGTTTCGGATTGTCCTCCGCCTTCTCCTGTGCCCGAATCAGTGCGGGATCACCACCGGCGATTCGATAAAAACAATTCGGCGAGCGACCGCTCTTCATCAGGTGGAGGTTCGCGGTTCGACAGGCGAACATCGCTAACCGACCGCTGGTCCCCGCGCCCGACACAATGACCGCCGACTGCGAATCCCCCATCACCGAAGCCGCCCAGGATGTCACTTTAACCAGTCGCTCCACGATGTCGTCGTCGCCCATTTTTGGATATGAACGATATCCGGTGAACATCTGGGCATCGCAATCCCGCAGCAGGCGCACGATCTCCAGCGGCGAGGCCACGTCGATGTCGGTAGTCAGTTCATTCGGAGATTCCGTGATCGAAAGTTTCGGCATGTTGGTAATTCTATCATTGACGATGTGCGATTCGGTCCATAACGGCGGCCACAGCAGCGCCGATCGCCGGCGCCGCCCGCAAACGCGAAGCACATACAAATCCCGAATGCAACTTGTTTCCATCCAGATAACGATCCATCATCGGTTGACCGCCTGAGTCGATGATCAACCCGGCCAGGTATTGATCCAATTTGTCCCGAAAAACAACGCGGCAATCCGGCCGATCGTAAATCTGACCCATCCGCTGCCCGATGACAACCCGATCCAGCCACGTGCCGCGATAAGGATGATTCGGATCGAGTTTCAGATAGGCTTCTCCACGCCAGGCCAGATGGCGCCGCCCATGATGAATCGTATCCAGACGTTCGAATATCAACTCGGCCAACACCATCGCCACAGAATCCATCCACGCTATAGCCAAAGGTTGACCAGCGGCGGCGTCCACCTCGGGATACCGATGGGCGGTCGATTCCGAAGTTCCAGTCAGACGACCATACCCTTCATTCATGGAACGTGCCGAAACGAGTTTCTCAAACGTCGGCCCGATTGCGGAAGAAATCTGCCATGATTTTTGAATCCAGGATCGGGATTCGTCGAAGGTCACCAGATGGTTTTTCAATTTCATCGCATCGGCAATGCCGGTTCCACAACCGACGTAATATGCGTTTGTCACATCGCGCAACATACCCTGAGCAGCAAATTGCTCTCCCAATCCGCAATAATCGGCGTCACTCCCCAATCTCGCCACCGGCGCAACCAGTTTCACCCCGTGTGCAGAGAGTTGCTGTTCGAATCGTGCCAGATAATCCGGCATTCGGGGTCCGTTGTTGATGACGGCAATGCCGCGTTGATCGGCCGTTTTCAAACCGGGCATCCCCATCCCAACCAACACGCACTGCCCTCCTGCACAGGTCGCCACTTCCGCCGTCACCGAGGCAGCGGCTTCGATCCATTTCGCTCCTTGTTGTCGCTCGAGTTCGCTCAGTTCAAGGTTGCCGGCATCTCTGCGGGAGATTTGCTCCCCCACCGGCAACGGTTTGAAATCGGGAACCATTTCGTAGTGCTTCGAGGATGATTCAGAACCCAACTCGAACAAGGAATCGACAACGCGCAGACTAAAGCCTGCGGCTCGTTGAGCGGTTCCTTGAGTACCGACAGACTCTTCGAAAAGGACGCGATGGGCTTTGACTTCGGTCGCGCCGCCGTCCACACCGATGAGGATAAAATCCGCGGGATCGTGTGAAGTCATGTCAAACCTTGCTCTCTGAATTGAGTCGGCGACGGCGATTCAGTGCTGCCAGTCGCATGTAATCCTTGGCATCGTCGTTGCGGTCGATGGTCGATTGATCAATGCTGTGATCGGTTCCTCCGGAGTGGCGGATGACTTCATAGATCGGCTCCCAGACCCGCCCGATCGTGTATCGCTCGCTGATCCGAAGCACCAGATCGTAATCCTCACCGTAATTGCGACACGACGGATCATCGTTGACGCCGAACCATCCGCATTCGGCGATCACTTTGATGTGGGCCGAACGCGGGGCGCCGGCGCCGTTGATCCGAAGCAGATTGTTTCGGCCGTTGTCGGCGGTCCATTCATCATGAGTGACTACCGGTATGTCTTTGTTGGGGACGACCTCGCCGGTTTCTTCGTTCAGCGTAGCCACTTCGTAGGAACCGATCACCATTCCGATCGTCGGATCGGAATCATAAACCGCCAGCAACTTTTCGACGGCATCGGGTTTCAAACGATCGTCCGAGTCGAGTTGAACGTAGTATTTTCCGCGTGCTGCGGATATACCGGCGTTCAGACACAAACCGATGCTGTTGATGTCGAGCACCAGTAATTGCACCGGCGGGGTCTTGGCGTCGTAACGGTCGCCGCCCTTCATGTATCGTCGAACGGCATCCGCGGTCGGATCGTCTGGCCCGCCGTTGACCACGACGACCACCTCGATATTCCGAACCGTCTGACGCTGGACACTTTCGATGGCGCGAACAATGAACGACGGACGGTTGTTCACCGGAATTACCACACTGGCGATGTAATCCTGAAACTGCCTCAATTCCGCCGGTGAATACTCCACGGGTTTTACATTAGTACGCGGCGCCAGGTATGAACCGATCCGCCGAAGATGCTCCGTACAGGCGTCTTCCATTTCCAACTGTGTTTTCTTACCCGCCAGAAGATAGTCGAATACATCGTGTTTTTTGGGGGGCGCATGAACCGTGCAAACCGAACCGGCGTAACGATTGGCGAGGTGCACGAGCGGCCCTTTTTCGGATAATCGCAATCGCAGATCATACAAGTCGGCGGCTTGATATTTTTCACTCAACCCACCGACCTCGCGCAGAACATTCGATGGAATCAACCACGCCGAACCGAAATCGACGGTGTCCCGAAGTCGTCCCTCATGCCAGTCCAGTAAATGTATTTCCCGCCGGGTTCCCTGCGCATCGACGAGTTCATAATCTCCATACACCATCGCGACGGCTCGATGCCGCGCGGCCGCCATCACCATCACCCTTACCGCCGAACGCCGCAATGTCACCTGCCGCTCGCTGTTCCAGACCAGCAACACAAAATCGCCCGAAGCAGCGCGAAGCCCCGCGTTGTACATCGTGGCGCGATCGGCAAATATTCCCGGGATATGTCGCAAACGATCTGTCCGATCCAGATTTCCAAACTCTGCGTCCGGGCGTGCCGAAGGCCCCCGATCATTCACAAGAATCACCTCGGTGTTCGCATGATCCTGTTGCAGTGCAGACATCACGGAGGATCGAAGTTCCGCTCGGCCGTAAGGCAACCGCTCGCAATCCACCATCACCACCGATACTTTGTAGTCCTGAAATTTTGTATTCATGGCGGTATTTTAAGGAAGTTCAGCCTAAATCGAAAGAGTTGTGTCGAGCATTGCAGGAACCTCAAGAATAGACCGAATCGAACCGTGCGTCAGGGAAATAATGCGCCAGAGTTTTCTGATGAGAACATCCCGTCAGCGCCATACCCAACGCCCCGATTTGACATAATCCTACGCCATGTCCCCAACCAGCCCCCCGAAGCGTAATCGTCATGGGAAATCCTTGCGCGTCGCGATTGATCTGAACGACAAATGCTCCGCTATACAAAAACTTTTTGAACAACGATTGGCGAATCCGATATTCCGTCTTCAATGCAATTGACTGATTTTGGCCGGCGTTATCTTCAAATACAATCCTGATTTCTTTCGCGCGGCCCGACACACCGCGCGCCACGACCTGAATATCCAACAATCGGTGCATCGGCGCAAGTTCCGGTATGTGTTCACGCAGGACGGATTCGAATTCCTCCCGCGTCTGGGTCACCGTCCATCGAAAATACGATCCTTGCTCATCAACCCGACCGATATATTTTCCCAACGATTCTTCCGATACGACGTTGGGACCGCAATACGCGTCGGTCCGCGCCAACCGCGAACCCTCCAGATATTCCCCAAGGTTTTCCTCGGTCACGGGATTGAAACGACGTCCTGTCGAGTTCGCCGGCATATCCGCCACAGACGACAATCCGGGCTTGGTTCGTCCCCAAATGTGCTCCGGAAGTTCGGAAACCCCGCCGCAGCACTTGGAATAATTCGCATCGACGACTCTACCGTTCAGATCAAGCAGAACCTGACCACGCGTCGCCAAAACCGCTTCCAGAGCGACGGCTGACAAATCACCGGTCCCCTGATAACGCTGGCAGCAATCATCGTTGCACCGATCAAAAGAATCATGGGCATGGGTGGTATCCGTGAACGCCAGCAACCAAGACCGCGCGACGACACACTGGGCTTTGAGGAATTCGATCGGACACTCGCCGCTCATCTCGGCGG
>CAIVHJ010000258.1 GCA_903905665.1 uncultured Phycisphaerales bacterium | reverse complement strand
TGTCGCTGAGATCCTGGGCCTGCTTGCGAAGTCTTTGATTGACCTTTTTATCGACGATGACGGCGTCGACTAAAGCCAATGCTTCGTTCAGTGTTTCGATCGTGCCTTGCCGGATCAGTTGCTGCGCCTTGTCCAAATCCTGTTTTGCTTTTTGATTCGGGTTGAGCTTCGGCTTGTTGCCTGCTTTTTCCCCCGGGGCGGTGGGGGGTGGGGGAGCCTCGAATTCGCCCGGATAGTACGTGGCCAACAAATCCAGGCAGGGAGGTTTCGCATCGGGGCCGAACTTGGCTTCAGGAAGGATGGGACGAGCGAAAAACGGTTCGTTCTTGATCATGGCATCGCGCCAAGTCGCCAGTTTTTGTCGTTCCTCGGTGGAAATACCACCAAGCCCGTCGCTCTCCTGAATGAGAGTCAGTTTGGGGGGCGGATCCGGCACGAACTCGGAATAACACCGCACGTCTTCCCAATCTCCCCAGGTTCCGTTGTTCAGTCGCTGTTGGCGTTGAAGCACGACGTCCAGAACGACGAGCTTGAACGCCGAGGTTTGATAGTTGTGATTCAGAAAGGATTCTTCTTGTTTTCGGAGGTCGAGTTTTCCTGCGACGGTGATCCAGCTGGCGTCCTGCGGTCCTTCATTTTCAAGCAGGGCCTTTTGGATATCGCTGAGGTCCTGACTGATCGGAAGGGTGGGAGGAAATATCGCACAAAGACGGCCGGAAGCGGTTTTTAGATCGAGGGGCGCGTCGAGCGTGACGAGGGTCACCTGAGCCACCGCACGTGGGCCCTGAATATTCGGTGCGGGGAGTCCCAAACTCACCGAGGAAGGGATTTGAGCCAAGAGGTTCGAGTTTTCCCACTTCAGAGGGGCGGGGGCAGATTGGTTGAGCGATTCAGGATAGTTGGGGACCACCGCTTCCTGGTTAGATTTTTGTCCCAGGGTTTTGAGTACTTCCTGTGCCGTAGCTTTGACTCGCTGGTCCAGTTCTCCGGGTGGGACCGACTCCCCCCGAAGTTCAATTTTGTTGGGCGAACCCGCAAGAAAAATAACGCCGATCAGGATAAGTACCACCGCAGTCAATCCGACGACGACTTTTTCGACGTGTTGTTCGACGAAATTCAGTTTTTTACCAGCCATTCCTGGGCTCCTTGGGAGTCAACGTCCTCCGAAGAATCACACGACCATCCTGCAGGTCCTGCCTGGATCAAGGTCCCGGAGCAGGTGGAGGTTCCGGCGCGGGCGGAGCGTTACTCCCCTTTTCTTTCATCAGGTTTGCAAATAATTCCTCGGTTCCGAGCTGCTCGCGGATTTTTTTGGGCATGAACGGAACGTAGTCGCGCCAGAAGAGGAAAATCTGCATGTCGATCGTAGCCCGGACGACGGGATCCGGTCCATAAATTCGGCCCTTGAAAGTGTCGTCGGGAGCTATCGCATCGTAATTGACATTCAAAATGGTTTTGAACCGGTTATCCACGAGGTCATTCAAAACCATGGGAAGGCTTCGAACGTCAACGACAAGGATCAGTCGGGCATTGATGGTGTCAAAGATGTCCTGACCCACTTGATGAGTGAAATACGCAGTCGGGTCCGTCGGGGGGAAACGATCGGACGTGTCTTTTCTCGTGGAATTCTCGGTGACATAATCGCTCAGTCGTATCGATGCAATCTCTTTGAGGGGGAGATTCCCGACCCAGGGTTCTTCCGAAGAATTCTTTTGTTGGATGAGTTGCGCGGCCTGGTTGTTCACGGCAGCCAGACTTCGGACCAGGTCTTCCTGAATCCAGTAGGTGAGTTGCGCCCACCATATCTGGTCCATCGGGGGAGCATCGTCGGGGCGCTGATAAATCTTTGGAACGACCTGAAACGACTCGGGTGTGGTATAGCAGAAAATTTCGCGCGCCCGACTCAGCGCCGCCAGCAGAGCCGGGTCTTTCGGGGCTGCGGCTTCTATGGCTTCCCATCGTTTGAGAACGGATGGCGGTCCGGTTTCTTCCTGTTTCGGCTGGGACGGTGTTGGAGAGACAGGTATGACGGGTGTATATCCCGGTGGACCTTTGGGGGCGGGGGTCGGTGGTTTGGGTCCTGTCGTCGGCTTGGCGGGTTCGGACGGCACAGAGAGTTTTTCCTCCTGTTGCTTTCGCTTGATGTATTCCGCCGCTGCATCCACGTCTTCTTTAGTCGGCGGCAACCCGGCGCTGAGAAGTTTGGGCAAATTGTCGATGGCTTCCTTGTAGGGGCCGCAGAACTTGGAACGCATCGAAATCGATTGTTCTTCGGGAGGATCCGGGAACAAACCCTCCATCAGCGGCCTCACCGGGCCAAGTTTATCGAGAAATTTGCTTACCTCCCCGTAGTAATCCCTGGTCTTGGTAATTCGTTGCGTTTGCAGGTCAATCGCCTGATTGTTGATCGGACCGGTTTTTCCGGCGGGTTTCAAATACGCACTGAGCGAATCATCCAGAGACTTCACCTGATTCATCTGATCTTTCACGTTGCCCAGTCCGGTCATCCCCCAAATCATTAAAAGGATGCTTAGCAGACCAACGACTCCGCAGATTAAAAAAAACGCATGTTTCTTCATGAATTCCATGTTGAGCTACCTGTTCCGTCGTGGGATTGTGTTCGTTTGACTTCGGTTCATGGCCGGCCCCCTCGATCATCACGGGGTTCCGTAGCCGGAGCCCCCTCTGGTCGTGGCTGTTGCGGAGCTCCCTCTGGTCGTGGCTGTTGCGGAGCCCCCTCTGGTCGTACCGGTCGAACGGGTTGTTCTCCGGATCCTTCTTCTCCCGGGACGGGTGCCGTTTGACTGGTCGTGGCTGCCGCTCGCCTCGGGCCTTCCCCCTTGGTTTCCGGAGTTCCCGGAGCCTTCTCTGCCGGTCGATCTTTCAAGGCTACTACGAACTTGACCTTAAAATTCCAGTCTTCAGAGGTGTCCTCTCGTGTCAGGGGATCTTGTCCTTTACGCGTCGTAGTTGCGCTCGGACTTCCACGACCCGTTCCCACCGAGGGAAATCCGGTGGAGGATCCACTGCCGCCCGGTGAGACGATCAGCACGATGCCGTCAAAATAAAAACCGGACTTCTCCCTCTGACCGTTTTCCTTCAACCGGGGCAGGAACGTGTTGCGGACGAACGAGCCTCGTTCGGCATTGGGAGTGCGGCAATCCAGGGTGATCACGAATCCCGGAACCGGCTGCTTCGAGTAGTAATCGAAAAGTTCTTTTGAGGATTCATCTTCTTTCTTTTCGGGCCGATAGTTCAAGGCATAGACGTTGTCAACGTAGAGGCTTTCGTACTGATCGAAAAAGATTTCAGTGCGTTGTCCGCGCGCCAATTCCTTGGGATGCTGGATCAAGGCCTTGACGTAGTCTGCTCCGTTGTTCACTTCGGCCAACAGAGGTGTCGGTTCTGGAAGGGAGAGATGAACCGCCTGGAGAATCTTCAGGATGACATCCCGGGATTTGAAAAGACTCACCACCATCTCGGATTGCTTTTGCTCGGTCACGCCTTGAGTTTCGAGTTTTTTGTACTCGTCATTGAAGGTCTTGGCCACGAGCAGGACTTTTTGGGCATATTCACGGGCGGGCAGGTCGTCTCGTAATCCGCCCTGGAACGTGTTTTTGGCTGTGGCGAGGGTCATGGCTCCGACCGATTCGCCGATATTGGCTCTTAGTGTATTGAGGTCCATGGACTTCCGGGCGAGGATCATCAGGGCAGACACAAGCAGACAGGCTGCGGCAGCAGCGAACCAGGGGCGTTTTTTCCGCCAGACGACCAGTCGTGTGATCTCTGTCGGCAACAGGTTGTTTTTCATCTGGCCCTGATCGAGCCCTTCAATAGCCAACCCATAGGCGACGCCCAGACTCAACACATTCTCTTTCAGGGTTTCGTCCATCGAGGGAGTGGCTTCGATTTTCTTGAATTTCGTGGGCCGGATGACGCTGACGCTGAGATTTTGCTCCAGATATTTCTGAAGTCCCGGAAGTTTGAAAGCGTTTCCCATTCCGATGATTCGATCCAGTTTGGCTTCCCGATGGGAGGAGGTGTAATATCCGATTGATCTTTGAATTTCGCCCACCAGATCGGCAAAGACCGGCCGCATGGTCTGAAAAATCTGCCGCGCGTATTTGCTGGTTGAAGCCTGACGCTTGAGGGTTTCGGCTTTGGCGAAGGATAATTTGAATCCGCTGGCGAGCGCATCGGTGAAGGCGTTTCCACCGACGGGAATGGTTCGGGTCCAGATACGGACTCTATCGGTGATGACGAGGTCCGTGTTTTCGGCGCCGACGTCGATGATCGCCGTGGTCTCGCCGCTGCATTGGTCGTCGTACTTCATCGCGTCAAACAAGGCCAGCGGTGCCGATTGAACCAGGATCGGCTCCAGTCCGACATCCGAAAAATGCGCCAGATGCTGATGGATGAGGTCGTGTTTCATGGCGAAGATACCCACTTCGATTTCGGGGGAATCCGCCTCGCCGAACGTCTGGTAATCCCAGATCACTTCGTCCATGTCGAAAGGAATCTGCTGGTTGGCTTCAAAGTGTACGATGTCAGGGATTTTCTTGGGATCGACCGGTGGCAGCTTGCTGAATCGCGCCAACGTGTGTTTTCCCGGAACTCCGATCGCCACTTCGTCCTGCGTGATATCATATCGTGAGAGAAATTTTTCGAGAGACTTGGAAATGATTTCCGCCGGTTCCGAATCGGGTTGCGAGAGGATTTTGGAATGCTCGATGTATTCCACAGCCGCAAGTTGAATTTTCCCTTCGGGGTCGAGGCTCAGTTTGATGCCCTTCAGGGCGCAATTGCCCACATCTATGCCCCACACCGCCTTAGCTTTGGCCATGGAATGCTCCTTGGTGAGTCATAATGCGGAACGTGGCGAGGCCCACCTGCAACCGCATCACCAGTATATTTTATGCAGTATGCGATAACCTCGTACGAATGTAAAGTCTTCTATTTCAATGGACATCCATCTTTGGATTTCGTTCGCTTCCAGAGACAAAAATTGACGAAATTTTACTTTTCGGGTGCAGTTTTACGCATTCTCGACGAAGGATCTCTATCCCCGATTTCTTTGATGTTTCCATCTTCTCTTTCCGTCGCATTGTCTTGGTGTGTAATGCGTTACGATCGTTTTTTGGCCTCAGTTCGGCGATGGAATCCATAATCAATCTTCACCAACCCTTGTGTAATTCTTTCTGGGAGAACGGGTAAAGTCAATTTTAACGACAGGAAAATTTCTGGTACAGGCGGGTGTTCAGCCCGAAAATGGTAGAATAATCGGCGTATCAGCTACGAATACCCGATTGAATGGGATTTCGGGCCCAACATGGAAAATGACCAAGAGGAGCGATAAAAAAATGAAGACAGGGTTTCGATTTTTGATGTTTGCGGCGCTGGTGGTAGTCATTGTCGGAGTGGGATGGAATTATTTGGGCAATGTCAGCATCGCAGGTGACAGTCTGACGGTTTCCAAAGTGTTCATGCGCGATATCGCCATTGCGGGCAACCACAACAAGATCACGATTCAGCAGGGATCGCAGGTGAAGGCGATTTATCTGAAAGGATCGGGGAACGTCATTACGATTGAGGATGGGGCGCAGGTCAATCAAATCATGGGTTTGGGGAGCAACAATTTGATATTGGCTTCGTCAGAATTGTTGATTGATATGTCCAAACTATCCGGCGACAACAATAAAAAACGTTCTCCATCGCAACCTACACTCGATGGCTTATAGAGGATTGGGAGAGGCCCAAACGGTTGATCTCCTCGCCGATGATCGGCGGATCAAATCATCACTCAAGACTCGGCACTCAGCATGCAAAAAAAAGACCCACCCGCACAGTTGCGGGTGGGTTAAGTTTCATCGTCCCATCGAGTTCCGGAAGTCGATCACGATGTCCCACTCACTTCCAATACCCCGTCCCGATCCACTGACCACCTAACTTCCCTGCCGGTCCGGTACCCCCCGATGAAGCGATCTACCACAAATCACGAACACCCAAAGTGGTGGTCGCTTGCCGGCCGACAACACTCCACACCAAACACACACTCCACTGACGATCCATCCACAAACTACACCCCAGCCAATTACCCGGGTACACGATGCGGCCCATCGCATTGCGACGCCAGACGCATCAGACGAAGCATACAATATCGTTTGTGTGTTTGCCAAAAATGTTCCGAAAATAAGCCGTAACATCATCGACGCCATCAAGTTATCGGCCGCATAGGAAAATTGAGAATTAAGAATTGAGAATGGAGAAAACCAGAATACACAGCATCGGAGCTTCTCAAGACAACCATTAATATCGAACTCGCTTCGGATGCGAATTAATCTGACTTCTTTCGCGGTCTCATGCGATTTCGCTGTTGTCCATTCTCAATTCTCCATTCTCCCTTTATAACATGGTAATTGTGAAACCTCATCGACGAGAACAAGAATGATACAAAGACCCTATCCGCCGTCTGAAATTGAACCGAAGTGGCAAGCTTATTGGGAGCAGGCCAAAGCTTTCAGGGTTTTGAATCCCGGCGATTCCGGTTTTGACGCCACGCGGCCCAAATACTATGTGCTGGACATGTTCCCATATCCGTCTGGATCGGGTTTGCACGTCGGGCATCCGGAAGGTTATACCGCGACGGACATTTTGAGCCGCTACAAACGAATGAAGGGGTTTAATGTTTTGCATCCGATGGGGTGGGACGCTTTTGGATTGCCGGCGGAACAACACGCCGTGGCGACCAATGTGCACCCGCGGGTGACCACCGAGCAGGCGATCGCCAATTTCAAACGCCAGATGAAACGACTCGGATTCAGTTATGACTGGGACCGAGAAGTGGCGACCACGGATTTGAAATACTACCGTTGGACGCAGTGGATATTTCTGCAAATGTTCAACAGCTGGTTCGACGAAACGGCGGTGGGGCGGGATGAGCGAGGAAAAGAATATCGCGGGAAAGCGCGGCCGATTGCCGAACTGGTTCGCGAGCTGGAAAACGAGAAATGGTGGGTGGATGAGTCGTTAAAGCTCGTACCCCCGGGTTCTTCTCGATGTTCTTCGTGGAAGCGACTCTCCGAGATCGACAAGCGTCGGGTTTTGGATCGGCAACGTCTGGCGTACATGGATGAGATCCTCGTGAACTGGTGTCCGAGGCTGGGGACGGTGCTGGCGAACGAGGAAGTGACGAACGACGGGCGCAGCGAGCGCGGGGATTATCCGGTATTTCGGATTCCGCTGAAACAGTGGATGTTGCGGATCACGAAGTATTGCGAGCGATTGCTGGACGATCTTGAGGGTGTGGAGTGGCCTGATGCGATTGTGGCGATGCAGCGGAACTGGATCGGGAAAAGCGTCGGGGCGGAGGTGGTCTTTCCGCTGGCGGACCAATGGAGAATGGAGAATGGAGAATGGAGAAGAAATGAAAATGGGCGATGGGTTGCTCCTGAGAAATTCTCAATTCTCAATTCTTCATTCTCCATTTGCGTTTATACCACGCGCCCCGATACGTTGTTCGGTGCGACGTATATGGTTTTGGCGCCGGAGCATCCTTTGGTCGTAGAGATCACCACTGAAGATTGTCGCAGGGAAGTCACGGCCTATGTGACGGCGGCGAAGAATCGGACCGATCTGGAACGAACTGCCGAGACCAAAGAGAAAACCGGCGTGTTCACGGGCGCCTGTGCGATCAATCCGGCCAACGGCAAGTCGATTCCGATCTGGGTGGCGGATTATGTGCTCATGGGATACGGGACCGGAGCGATCATGGCGGTTCCGGCGCACGACGAGCGTGATTATGAGTTCGCCCAAAAATTCAAGCTTCCGATTGTGCAGGTGGTTCGTCCGCCCGGCGGTGAGACCTTGGAAAAGGGTGCTTATGTTGGGGACGGTCAAGCCGTCAACAGCGGGACGTTCGATGGTTTAAGTACCTCCGAATTCAAACGCAGGATTACCGAATGGCTGGAGCAAAAAGGACTGGGGCGAGAGGCGATCCATTACAAATTGCGGGACTGGTTGTTCAGTCGGCAGCGATACTGGGGCGAGCCGTTTCCGATTCTGCATGGACCCGATGGTGAACTCGTGGCGCTGAACGAAGCCGAGTTGCCGCTGGATTTGCCCCACATGGAGGATTTTCAGCCGGAAACATCGAACGATCCCAGCACGCCTCCCCGGCCGCCGCTGGGAAAAGCGAAAGACTGGGTGCGAGTGAAGCGCGACGGGAAAACGTACACGCGCGAGCTCAACACGATGCCGCAATGGGCGGGTTCGTGCTGGTATTACCTGCGGTTCATCGATCCGTGGAACGAGCGTCGGCCGTGGGACTCGGCGGCTGAAAAATACTGGATGAACGTCGATCAGTACGTGGGCGGGGCGGAACATGCGGTTTTACATTTGCTGTACGCTCGGTTCTGGCACAAGGTGTTGTACGATCTGGGCCACGTCTCGACGGTCGAACCGTTTCAGCGGTTGTTCAATCAGGGTTTGATTCTGTCGTATGCCTATCGGGATCGGCGAGGGGCGATGCTGCCGGTGGATCAGGTCGAAGAACGCAGCGACGGGAAGTTCTATCACAAGGAAACCGGAGAACCGGTCGAACAGATCGTGGCCAAGATGGCCAAATCGCTCAGGAACGTGGTGAACCCGGATGAGATTCTTGACGAATTCGGCGCCGATACGTTCCGGTTGTATGAGATGTACATGGGTCCGCTGGATTCCGCCAAACCGTGGAACACTCGCGATATTCCCGGATTGCAGCGATTTTTGCAGCGAGTCTGGCGGTTGATCGTGGACGAGCAGACCGGGGAATTGTCGTTAGCGGTTCAGGATGTCGAACCGGACGAAAAGACGCAGCGATTGATTCACAAGTTGATCAAGAAAGTCGGCGAGGACGTCGAGCAGTTCAAACTCAACACCGCCATCGCCGAAATGATTACGTTCACCAATGAGATGACGGCGGCGAAGGTTCGGTCGAGGAAAATACTGGAATCGTTTGTGCTGCTGTTGTCGCCGTTTGCGCCGCACATCGCCGAGGAATTGTGGGAGTGGCTGGGGCACCGGCCAAGCGTGTCGCAGCAGCAGTGGCCGACGTACGATCCGAAACTGGCCAAAGACGTCGAGATCGAGGTGCCGATTCAGATCAACGGGAAAGTGCGCGCCCGGATGCTGATTTCCCCCGAGGCAGATGAAACAGCCATGGAATCGCTCGCTCGCGAAAAATTGGCTGAGATGCTGGTCGGCAGGACGGTTCGCAAAGTCATCGTCGTTCGGGGTAAACTGGTGAACGTGGTCGTCGCGTGAATGAAAGACGGGATGCGAAACATGCCGCTGGAAATCGAGACCAAGATCAAGGTGACGTCTTTTGATTCGATCCGCGAGCAGCTCAAGTCGTCGGGGGCGCGGGAGGTGGGGCGCTATCGTGAGGAAAACGTTCTGATCGATGATGCGAAACGTTCACTGGCAAAATCCGGTTGTGGAATGCGGATTCGCACCGTGGAGACTCTGGCGGGAGAAATGCGCCGGGGAACACTGACGTACAAGGGACCTCAGCAGAAATCCGCGATGAAAATACGGCCCGAGTTTGTGATCGAGATCGACAATCCGGCGCGTGCTCGTGAGATTTTCGACGCGCTGGGATATCAGCCGTTCATCGCGTTTGAAAAAATTCGCGAAAGTTGGAAACTGGGGAATTGTTCCGTAGAACTCGACGAGGTTCCGCTGCTGGGTAAATTTGTCGAGATCGAAGGTCCGAACGAGGAAACGATCGAGCGAGTCAAAGATCAAATAGGGCTGGAGGATCAGCCGCACAATCCCCAGACGTATGTGCACATGCTTTTGGCGGTTTGCCGTTCCGCCGGTGCCGATCCGCTCACAATACGATTCTGAAAGTTCCTTCTCAATCAAAACAACGTGACCAGAATCGACACCTCGGCGGTGAGGGTGCTGCCATTGTCATAGTTGGCGGTGGCGATAAAGGTCATCGCATAGGACGTGGCGAAAGTGGGAACGGTAAATGTCGCAAAGTGGTTTTCCTCGATCACGAAAAAGTCGATCGGTGAAATCGGATCGCCCGGGTCTTGCGCCCATTCGACGGAAACAGGTGCGGGTCCTTCGAATTGCGGTATCAGGGTAATCGTGTCACCCGGATGAGCGGGTGCGACCGGGAGGATGGACAGTGTGGCGCCTTCCGGTGGAGGCAGATTGCCGGTGACCTCGAAGTTCTGGCCATCATGTCCGGAGGCGTGGGTATCCGGGTTGGTGACGGACAAAGTCACGACAAAAGAAGCCGCCTGACCGGTGACGGTCATGGTGGTGGCTGTCGTTGTGAGGTCGCTGAACGTGGCGGCTGTTTCCGGATCAACGGTCCATGAGTACTGCAAATTGTCGGCGGTCGGGACGACATCGGCGGATAGATCGATCTGATCATTGGTGAGAACCGTCGTCTCGGCGGGTCCGACGATGCTCACGGTCAAGATTGTTTCGTTTCCGTTATCGTTCGCGTTAGTGTTGGCGTTCGTGTTGCCGTTGTGGTTGGTATTGACGTTAACGTTCGTGTTACCGTTGTGGTTGGCATTCCCATTGACGTTTTCGTTCTCGTTGCGGTTTTGAGGACCAGAGCCTCCACCACAACCAATCGTCGTCATCAAAACACATAACACCGGGAGAAAAACTACCGCGAGAGTTGGTCGGGTAAATTGATGCATGGGAGGGTCCTTAAAGAGTATCGGCGTGCCTGTCGGCGATTTCCGTCGGATAAAAAGCACCCATAGCATTTTAGACAACTTCGAGTGTCTGACAAGACCTGAAGTGTGAGTATGGCTATGAAAGGTGCGAAAACGGCGGGTCTGAGCATTCGGGGGGATCAACCAGCAAATCGGCGAGGATCCGGTTGGCGACCAGTCGGCCTCGATGGGTCAGGCGGATGAATTCTTCCGTGATTTCAACCCGCCCCGAATTCACGTGAGGTTGCAGCGACTCCCGAAAAATCGTCAGGGGATCAAGCCCGACCTGTTGCCGGAACAGCGCGACGTCGATTCCGCGGTTCATCCGAAGCATCAGCATGGCCGTCTCGCCCGCCAGGCGAATTCCTGTCAGTCGCTCGGATTCTCGCCACGTCGGGCAATCGTGTTGGACGTTATCCATGTATTGATGAATATCCGCGATGCTGGTGAAGCGAACGCCGTTGAGGTAACTGGCGGCGGAGGGGCCGATTCCCAGATAGGGCCAATTGTGCCAATAGATCAGGTTGTGTTGACACATACACCCGTGATGGGCGAAGTTGCTGATTTCGTATTGTTCGTATCCGTACTCGGCGAGAAAAGTTCGACACAGTTCGTACATATCGGCTTCGAGGTCTTCATCGCATCGCTGAATCAAACCCCGATTCAGTTGATCCGCCAGTCTTGTTTGAGGTTCATAGGTTAGTCCGTAGCAGGAAACATGGTCCACACCGAGGTTCACGGCACGCCGAAGTGATTCCTCCCATGTTTCCAGTGTTTGGCTGGGGATTCCGAAAATCAGGTCAAGGTTTACCTGAGAGATTTTACCCTGGCGTGCAAGACACACGGCAGACTCAACGTCTTGCGGCGCATGGGTTCGTTCGAGAACTTCGAGCTCGTTCGTGTGAAACGATTGCGCCCCGATGGAGATTCGATTGACCCCTGAATCGACGAGAAGGTTTATGGTGTCGGTATCGACAGTGGTGGGGTTGGCTTCCACCGTAAACTCGATGACCGGATTTTTTCGGGCGATTTCGCGCAACCGATTCATGAGCAGTCGCAGGTCTTGGGGCGGGAGGATCGTGGGCGTTCCACCGCCGACATAAATCGTCTGAAAAGGTTGTCCGGCGGAAGATTCCCGTCGATCGAGCTCACACAGCATCGTGCGGATCAGCGCAGTCGGTTGGTGACGGTCAATCGGTTCGGAGTAAAAATCGCAGTATCCGCACTTGCGTCGACAGAGCGGGACATGCAGATACAAACCCGTTTTCATTTACCGGGTTCCTTGGCGGGGGGTTGGGGAACCTCCGCATGGAGGCGTCGCAGTTCGTCCGCCACCTTGGGTTGATTGAAATTCAGGCGGTAGGACTCCTGCAATTGCTCGATTCCTTCGTCGTTGCGTTCGAGTTTAATCAGGAAAAAACCGAGTTCGCGGTGGGCGTCGGGATTTTTGGGATCCATCGCGATCGCCTGGCGAAACGTGAGCAGGGCTTTGTCTGCATCTCCGCGAGCGGCGAGTTCTTTGGCGAGAAACAACTGCTGCGTCGAAGACGGCCCGACGTTCTTGCTAGCCCATTCGGCGGTTTCGAGGGCTTCGTCGTAGAGTCCTTTCATTTTGAGCGCTTCGGTTTTTCCGGTCAGTGCTCGCTGGGAACCGGGGAAAGATGTGATGGCTCGATTGTAATAAATAATCGCCATTTTGGCTTCGCGCATGGCCGCCGGAATGTTGCCCTTGGTCTTGTAATCCGTAGCCGTTCCCATGAAGCACTCGGCGATGTCGCAGAGGTTGTCCACGTTTTCTGGAATCATGTCGTTGGCGGACTGGAACACCGCCGCCGCTGCGGAATAACGGCCGTCGTTCTTCAATTGCAGGCCTTCCAGCCTCGCCTGTTCGTATCTGGATTGGCAACCCGCCATCCAGGCGGTTCCCAGAATGCTGAGTATAATGATGTGGACCTGAAGCGACCGAGTTCTTTTCATGGCGTTAGTCCCCTGAGGGTATGATGGTTCCAGTACGGTTTGTTATTTTACACCACACGGGTTTCGGACGCGACCACTACGATCTGATGATCGAACAATCCGAGAACCTCGCCACGTGGCAATTATACCACGATCTGAGGGAATTACCGCAAGATTCAGTCGAGGCCATACGACTTGGGGATCATCGCAAGTTCTATCTCGATTACGAAGGGCTCGTTTCCGGCGGCCGTGGAGACGTGCGGAGGGTGTCTTCCGGTACCTGTGAAATTTTGCACTGGTCGCCACAAAAATGTTCCGTGCGGTTGATCTCCGAATCCTTCAACGGATTTTTTGAACTCGTTTTGTCCCACTCCGATCACTGGATGTTGGTTCGTGCGTCGGGAAATTCTGATCCCCGGGGTCGAGTGTGAATAAGTTTCATTTTGCAGGGGAATGGTCGTCGGATTTTTCGTCATCGGGGGGTTGGAGGACGTTCAGGGGAACCTCCATTTCGACGGTTCCGTTGGTGACGATGACCTTTTGCTGATGGAACAGGGTTCGGACCACCTTGGCGCCCCGTCCGAACGATTGGACGTGGACCGGGTCTCCGGGTTTCAGATGGTTGATCCATCGAGCCCATCGCCGGTAAGCGGCGCGTTCGTCGTCGAGCGATTTTGCTTTTTGTTCAAATTCCTCTCGGGCTTTTTGTGCTTCGATCTGGGCGTTCGCGGCGGTTTTGCGCGCCTCTTCGGCACGGCGGCGGGTTTCCAGCGTTCCTTCGATGGCGCGGGTCAGGGCATGGTGCTGTTGATCCAGATGGGATCGGGCGAGCGAACAGAGTTGCGGCGGCATTCCGAGTCGTTCGGCAATCGTGATGGCGTTGCTGTTTCCGGGTTCGCCCATTCGGACGACATAAGTGGGCTTGAGGGTTTGGATGTCGAATTCGACGGAGGCGTTATCCACGCGCGGTGTGGTGTAAGCGACGGCTTTGAGTTGCGCCAAGTGCGTTGTGACGATGGCGCAGCATCCGATTCGCAGGAGTTCCTCCATGATCGCCCGGCCGATGGCGGCGCCTTCTTCGGGATCGGTTCCCGCCCCCAGTTCGTCGATGAGCACCAGCGACTGTCCTTCGGCTCGCTCCAGCACCGCCAACTGACGGCTCAGGTGGGCGCTGAACGTGCTGAGCGATTGTTCGAGGCTTTGCTCGTCGCCGATGTCCATGAAAATGTCGTTAAAAATTGGAAGTGTCGTTCCCGGATCGACGGGGATGGGAATACCCGACTGAATCATGGCCGCCAACAAACCGACGGTTTTGATGGCGACGGTTTTTCCACCGGTGTTGGGCCCGGTGATCACCAGCAGGTCGGCGTCGTCCCCGATGCGAAGGTCGATGGGAACCACGGTGCGGTTGTGAATTCCCTGGCGGCGTTCGTTCTCGAACAGGCTGATCAGGACCGGATGGCGTGCCCCGTGCAGATCGAGAACGTGTCGGTCGTTGATTTCAGGGCAAATTGCCTGATATTTTTGTGCGTAGCGGGTTTTGGCGACGATCAGGTCGAGCACAGCGACGGCGCTCAGCGTTTCGGTGATGTGGTCGGCGTCCTGATGGACCCGTCGCGACAATCCTGAAAGAATTCGGCCGATTTCTTCCTGTTCCCTGACCTTGAGTTTGATGATGGCGTTGTTGAGTTCAACGGCTTCAGCCGGTTCGATGAACAGCGTAGCCCCGGTGTCCGAACTGCGATGAATGATTCCGGGAATTCGACCCTGATGTTCGGATTTTAGCGGGAGTACGATTCGATCGTCGTGGAACGTGCTGCCTGGATATTGCAGAAGTTTGGTGATCCGAGTCTGCTTGAGAATCCGTTCGACGATTCCCACCAGTTGATTTTTGTGTTCGAGGATGTCGGCGCGGAGCGAAGCGAGTTTGGGGCTGGCGTCGTCGCGAACGGAAGCGCGGGAATCAATCACGCGATCGATTTCATCTGCGACGGGCGTCAGGTCATGCGTTCGGGTTCGCAAATCGCGCAGCAGGGGGGCATCGTCGGGGAGTTTGTCCAGCCAATGACACAATTCGCCAGTGACGGCGAGGGTTTGTTGCACCTCCGAAAGTGCTTCGGCGTCCAGACCGGGAACGTGGGCGGATCGTTCGACATGGGCAAGGATGTCGCGCATCGAACCCAGCGACGGAAATCCATGGTCGGGATGAACACGATTCATCTCATCGACCTGCGCCAACCCCCTGCGAACCTGATGGCCGCTGGAACCGGGTTGAATCGACCGCGCCAGTTTCGCCCCCAAAGCGCAACAGCACAAACCCGCGAGCACCTCGCGAATGTGATCGAATTGAAGTTTATTGAGGGTCGATTCGTCCATATCACATTTGTGTTTGCCGTGGAACAAAAATTCCAATATCAGCGAAAAGAGAAAAGCAAAAAGAGAAAAAATACCGAACGCTTCTCTCTTTTCGCTTTTCTCTTTTGCCGCCACCTCAACGAGCCGCAAGCCGTAATCGCTTCCCGATGCACCACCAGGGACTCGAACCCCGAACCCGCTGGTTAAGAGCCAGCTGCTCTGCCAATTGAGCTAGTGGTGCCCGACCAACATACAGACCCTTTATTCTCCGTGGTCGGGGCGTTTTTTTCAACCCCTTCACGGGATGCGACTTGATTTGGAGTCCTGAAGGGATTACAAGGTGGTCTATGATTCGACAGGCCACGGTGATCGGTGACGGTGCGATGGGAAGCGTGTGCGCCCTGTTGCTCGTGAAAAATGGTGCGCGCGTGCGATTGTGGACTCGCGATCCGGCGCTGGCCAAGACCCTCAATACCGCTCACGAAAACCCGATCTATCTTCCCGGGCATCCTTTACCCGTGGAGATTGAAGCGAGTTCGGATCCGGCGTGGCCGTTTGTCGGGACGGAGCTGGTTGTTTCGGCGATTCCGTGTCAGTTTGTGCGCCAAGTCTGGAAGAATCTGGCGCGGCACCTTCCCTCCAATGTTCCGATCGTCAGCGTGACCAAGGGAATCGAAAACGAGACGCTGCTGCGGCCGACGCAAATTCTCGAACAGATTTGCGGCGCGCGCCGTTATGCGGTTTTGTCGGGTCCGAGCATCGCTCATGAAGTCGTGAATGGTTTGCCGGCGACCGTAGTGGTGGCGAGTGCCGATCAGGAATTGGCGAAGAGCGTGCAGCAATGTTTCTACACGCCGACGTTCCGGGTCTATACCAATCCCGATACGGTGGGAGTGGAATTGGCGGGTGCCGTTAAAAACGTTATCGCTCTCGCCGCCGGAATCATCGACGGGTTGAAACTGGGCGACAATGCTAAAGCCGCGCTCGTGACGCGAGGATCGGTCGAGATTTCGCGTCTCGGCGTTGCGATGGGTGCCCGCGCTGAAACATTTGTCGGATTGGCTGGAGTGGGCGATTTGATCACAACGTGCATCTCACCCTACGGACGCAATCGATCCGCCGGTGAACGAATCGGACGCGGCGAATCCGTAGAGCAGATTGTGTCGTCCATGACGGCGGTCATCGAGGGAATCGCCACCACCCGTAGCGTGATGGGATTGGCGCGAAAACACAACGTGGACATGCCGATTACTCAGGCCGTTTATTCCGTGTTGTTTGAAAAAATTCCACCCGCCCAGGCCCTGCATGGTTTGATGACCCGCCAACTCAAATCGGAGTAGTCATTCCCGATCGGGTTTCATCTGTCGAACGATCTGTTCGCCTGTGCGGAAAGAAAACTTTTCACGAGTTGAACCGTCTGTTTGGCCTCCTTGACATCGTGCGCACGAAGGATGCGAACCCCTGCCAGCAACGCGATCGTCTGTGAGACGATCGTTCCAGTCAGCCGTTCCTGTGGATCGTCAAGGCCCAGAATTTTCCCAATGAACGATTTGCGTGATGTGCCGATCAGAACCGGCGCCAATTTTGTGAAGCGCCGAAGTCCCGCCAAAATCTGCAGGTTGTGTTCGACGGTTTTCCCGAATCCGATTCCCGGATCAATGATGATTCGCTCGCGCGCGATTCCGTGGTGCATTGCAAACTCAATCCGTTCGGCAAGGAATTGCCAAATTTCGTTCACCACGTCGTCGTATCGCGGATTCGCCTGCATGGTTCGCGGCGTGCCCTGCATGTGCATGAGAATCACCGGAACCCGTGTCTCAGCCGCAAAATGAACCATTTCTGGATCTGTTCGAAGGGCGGAGATGTCGTTGATGATGTCGGCTCCGGCGGTTATCGCCGCACGGGCCACCGACGACCATTGTGTGTCGATCGAAATCGGGAACGAGGGGTGTTTCTCCCGTATGGCGGTGATGACGGGTCGAGTGCGTCGAATTTGCTCGTCCGCGGAAACCGGCGCCGCACCGGGCCGGGTGGACTCACCCCCCACGTCGATAATATCGGCGCCTTCGACGATCATTTGTTCGGCGCGTTGAATCGCCTGCTCGGAATCAAAATATCGTCCTGGGTCGCTGAACGAATCGGGCGTGACGTTGAGGATTCCCATCACCAGCGGAGAGGCGGTTTGGATTAACTCAGTGGCATTCATCGGATGCTATCATGATCGAAAATTGCGTTTTTCACCAGTGAGACGGGGTTTTCAGAGCACAGTATCCTGATTACAATGCAAGGTGTGATCCCAACGATTCATTCAGGTAGATTGACCTTCTGTACCCCCTGCGGTTTGTGTTTTTGAAGGGGTTGGTTATGGTGCGTCGTGAACGGCGGAAATTCATCGGATTAAACAGCAGCACCAGCTGCGACGGCGTCGATGCGGTTTTGATCGAAGTGCAGGGGACCGGTCTTGAGATGCACGTGACCTATCTGGATCATTGCAGCGTCCCCTATGAGGATACGTTGCGTGAAGAACTCTTGAAGGTTGCGACGCCCGCCAAGGTCCGCGCGCAGGATATTGCGATTTTGAACATGGCGGTGGGGTACGTGTGTGCCCTGGCGGTCAGGGAATTGATGGCCAAAGCGCGAGTGACTCCAGCGGAAGTGGTAGCCGTCGGCTCGCCGGGTCACACGATTTGTCGGCGCACAGGCACCGGGTCGGGAGACATGACGGCGGTGTTGCAGATTGGAGAGTCCTCGGTGATTGCCGCGCAAACCGGCGTGACGGTGATCGAGGATTTCCGAATGGCCGATGTGGCCGTCGGCGGGCAGGGGGCGCCGTTGATGCCCTGGACCGACTTGATTCTGTTCCGGGACGCATCGCGATCTCGTTGCGTCCACCACATCGGAGAGATGGCCGGTGTGACGTTTATTCCCGCGGGAGCGAACCTGGATCAGGTGGTGGCGTTTGATACGGGTCCCGGAAATTTCGTCATTGACGCGCTGGTTCAGTATTACAGTCACAAAAAGCATCGATTCGATCCGGCGGGACAGTATGCGTCGCGGGGTCAGGCGGACCGGTCGATCGTCGAACAGGTTTTGAAGTTGCCTTATTTCCTGAAAAGTCCGCCCAAATTGGCGGGCCGGGATGATTTTGGCCGGAAATTCGTGCGGGGGATGTTGCGTATGATGGAGACGAAGCAGCTTCATCGGTACGACAAAATCGCCACCGCCACCCTTCTGACTGCTTGCAGCATCGCCGAAGCCTATCGTAATTTTTTGAAGTTGGACCTCAAACAAACGGACATCATTTTCTGCGGGGGAGGGGTGCGAAACGCGGCCCTGATGCACATGCTTCGGACCGAACTTCCCGGTTTTTCCGTTCGATCGGTGGATGAATGCGGGATTCCATTGCAGGCGAAGACCGGAGTTCACACGGCGATGCTGGCGGCGGCTCGAATCGACGAGGTGCCGGCCAATCTACCTCGCTGGACCGGAGCACATCGACCGGTTCTTCTTGGTAAAATCGTCTGCGCGTGATGCAAGCAAGAATAGTCTTCATCCACGAAGACAGGAATCCTGCATTCTACGATTCCTGTCCCGGGTTTTTTCTTTGTTTTCATTTCCCCTCGAGCGGCGGCAATGCGGATCGGCTGATGAGGGAATCGGCGATTCCTTTGGTCAAAGCCGTGTAGAGTTTTTTGGCGGGCATTTCGTCGAAGTCGGCGTCGATCAGGAAACGGAAACGGCCCGAAGGAAGCGTATCGGTTTGCATCAAGCCCAGCGGAAACCGTTCGGGGCGAATCCACGGTTTGGTCCAGACCAAGGCAAACGTGCCGGGATCGTCAGGTTTGACAGCGATCGGCCCGACGGGGAACCATTTCTGGCTCGATCCATGATAGCAGAGCGTGTGGTTGATTTGGGTTACGTCCTTTTGATGCGACGCCTGGAGCGTCGGAATCCCAACGGATAACGTCAGAAGCCTCTGAATCTGATTTTGTTGCGTGGACGAACCTTTTAGACCGAGTCCTTCCTTGTAAAAACTCCAGCGATCATTGATCCCCACGTCGCGGTACGAAAGGAATTTGGATTCTCCCTTGACGATGTAGGCGGACTCGTTGGGGTCTTTGAATTCGTTCCCGGAGGATCGGGCTTCCTTATCGGGGTAGTCAAATATTTTGAATTCTGTCCCCAGGAACGTCTGCACTTTCGTTCCGATAGTTTCGGGAGTGGCGGACGCAAGCCAGCCCTGACCGTCGGCATACTTCCGCAGGGCAGCGATCGTTTGGGGCGAGGGAACCAGGAACTGGTACTGCTCCATGTATTCGATCGATTGGGCTCCGTCATATCGGTTACAGACCGCCAACAATGCTGCCAAAGGCAACTTGCTCGGCGGTGTCAGTCCGAGAAGCTCGATTCGGGCATCCGTATCCAGCGATTGTTTGCACCACTGGAGAGCGTCTTTTCTAATCGTGTCCCTCAGATCGGGATGACATCGAGTCTGTAGCAAGCCTTCCTCAAGGGCAATAGCTACCGGAATGGGGTTGCCCGGGGGTAAGTCGATCTGACTCCCGAAATAAATCAGCATCTCAAGCGGGGGAGTGACCGGTCCAGATGAACATGCGATCCATGGACTTTGCTGCGCGGATTGTGGATTCTTCAATAATGCGACCGAACCCCGGATTGCGAAACTGCGCAGGTTTTCTTCCAGTCGCATCAGGGGGATTTTGAGTTCTACCGTCGGCCCGTGGCGCTCGACAAAAACGTCTTGAGCGTCATCGGTTTTGTGGACCGCTCCGGTGTTATCGAAAACGCGGATGCTTTTTCCGATGACCGTAACCGTGTAATCTGCCTGTGCGAATCGCGACTCGAGCTTGCGGATTTCAAGCGTATAGATCAACTGATCAGATTCCACTCCCGGGTACTTGTCGGTTTCCATTACGACGAACAGCGATGCCGGTCCCCGCAGAGTCCCGAACACTGCCCACGCAGGATTCGCCTCGGAGACAGAAGGTTTGGGAAAAATAATGAGCGATTCCCGGGGCCAGTCGTTGCGTAAACCGTCCGTTTGAATCTTCTGGACGTTTTCATAATTGGATAAAACTTCCTTCAGCACGTGCTCTTGGCACAGGTATTCATATAACTTCCGGAGATTTTGAGTCGTTGCAGAATCGCTGTGCCGCAGCACCGCCAGCGCGCCGGCTTTGAAGTCCATGGCTTTCATGGTCGGTCCGGATTCGAGAATCCGCATCAGCGTATCCGCCAACAACTGCTGATGTGCGAATCCCGAACCCTGCGCCCGTTTGACCGCTCCCATCAAATCCGGATCGTCCAGCAGGGGGTTGCGCACTTCAAGGGGGGGTTCGTTTTGGGCAAAAAGTGTCAGTAGCAGTACGAGTTGGGTTGTCCACAGGCTGGCCATTCGAAGGTCTCCTTATTGAGGTCGCGGGTTTTCAGTATCGCCGCGAATGCAACGCAATGCAACCTTTTCACGAATTCACGGGTTACACGTATAATAGCGCCGGATCCTCGATGAGCGTTGATATCGAGGAGATTGCAGGTTTCTGATTTTTCGGGAGTCTCGTCACATGCCTACTTCCCCCAATCATCGTTCTGAGGATATGCGGGGTTGGTTTGTTCAGGCGGTTTCGCGCGGTGCTTCGGACGTGCATCTGGTGGCGGGTTATCCGCCCATGGCGCGCGTTCACGGAGAACTGGTTCCACTGACGGATGCGGCATTGGATTCTGCGACCCTCACTACCCTTTTGACGGACTTGTGTCCTCCGGCGATTCGGGAGCAAGTGCAGCGATCGCACAATGCCGATTTTGCCTTTGAACTGGAACATCAGAACCGACGGTATCGTTTCCGGGCGGATGTGTTCATCAGCCAACGTCAGATCGGGGCCTGTTTCCGATTGATTCCCGCAGACATTCCGACGTGCGACTGGGCCGGGTTTCCCCAGTCTTTGGCGGAGCGTTTGATCGGTTTGAAAAATGGATTGGTGCTGGTGACCGGCGTCGCCGGCTCCGGAAAAACAACGACCTTGGCGATGCTGGTGAACCTCCTCAATCAGCAGGAGGGTTTCCGCATCATCACGGTTGAGGACCCGGTGGAGTACGTGTTCACTCCTACGTCTCGCTCGATGGTGACCCAGCGCGAAGTGGGCACGGATGTGCTTTCGTTCGCCGACGGATTGAAGTATGGATTGCGGCAGGACCCCGATGTGCTTCTGGTTGGTGAGATTCGGGACCCCGAAACGGCTCAGATGGCGCTCAGCGCCGCCGAAACCGGACATCTCGTCTTGTCCACCATGCACACCCGAGACGCCAAAGGCGCCATCACGCGATTTGTGGACCTGTTCCCGCAGGACTCGCAAACCGACATTCGCACCCAGTTGGCGCTGAGCCTTCGCGCGGTCATCAGCCAGCATCTGCTTCCTTCGGCCGCACCCGGTGCAAAAAGGGCCTTGGCGCTTGAAGTGATGTTTAACACGCTTCCCATCGCCAGCGCCATCCGTTCAGGAAAAATTGAAAACATCGACAATTCCATTCTCACCGGCCGATCCGAGGGAATGATCACGTTCGATGAATCGCTCCGGCGGTTGCTCTACGACGGACAAATCTCTTTGGAGACGGCCCGCCAATTTGCAAGCGATCCCAACGCGTTTTCGTTGCGGTAAGCGCGTTCGAATGTCCTTTGCCGCAAAGCGATGAAGCAATCAACAGGTCAGAATTCTCGTCGCTTCATCAAGACGACCCCGAAGTGATCGGGGGTGGCCGGCCACGTACCGATCTGGTGAACCGGAGAATAGTGTCTCTCAATCCATTCGAACAGTTTCAGACCATAGTCCACACCGAAAAACCGGATTCCGAATTGGCTCGAGAAGGACCGTTGAAAGGAGAGAGGCTTTACAGGGAAGTCAAGAAGGTTCTGGCAAGCTGCTAACAGTCAGCATCCCTCCGTGGCGCGCTCCTTACGCTCACACGTTGGCTGTATGATGGCAGAAAGGAAGCCATCACGGCTCAGTGATCAGGGTGCGGGTGGAGGCAGCTGTGAGCGTGGCGGAAGAATTGGACCGGCTGTTCGGGGAGGGTCCGGCAGAAATGGGGGCTACGCCGCCGGTGTCAGAGATCATGGTGAGGCAGGAAAACAGTAATTCCCGCAGG